>CALXSO010000106.1 GCA_944391155.1 uncultured Clostridia bacterium | reverse complement strand
GAGTTACAGTATGTGAGACTGTAATAGTATGAGCTTCAAAATCTATTGCTGTCCATTTAAGTCCACAAACTTCTTCACGTCTAAAACCATAATAACTAGCAAGTAAAATATGTAATTCAATAAAATTCCCTTTTGCTACTTTAAATAAAAGTTCTAAATCTTTCTGTTTGTAATAATTAGGTATAAAGTGTTCCTCTTTTTTTCGTAATCCATGTGCTGGGTTAATATCCAAAATCTCAAATTCACTAATAGCATCTTCGAGGCTTTTATGTATAACAGAGTGATAACGATTAACTGTTTTATTTTTTATATGTCTTTTCTGTTGTATATATGTATAAAATTCCTTTATGTCTGCTCTTTTTAAATTTTCAACAGTAATGTTTAAATTATTAAAATAATCTGCTATTATATTTGCTTTGCTTTCATAACCAGAGTATGATGTTATTTCAAGTGAAGATTTAACAAATGGTAACCATTCATTTAACAGATAATCTCCATATAACATTTTCGATTTATTCATAGCTGTTTTAACAATACTTTGTAATTCATTTTGTTCTGTTTCTTGTGTTATTTTTTCGTTAGCTTTAGGAGTATTTAATTGTTTCTCAAATTCCTCTGCCATTTTTTTAGCTTTTAATTTAGCTTTATTTTTATTTCCTGGCTTGTCCTGTATATTTAAACTTCTCCAAGGTTGCTTTCTCTTGTGATTTTCATCATAATAGTTTAATATAACCTGAAACCAGCCACGACTTGTTACAAGAACAGGCTTTACAACATATACATATTCTTGGGTTGCTGTATTTGTCATTTATTGCTTGTCTCCTTTCAAAATAAAATTTTCTATTTTAGTCTTGTGCGTCTACCAGTTCCGCCACATACCATTTTTTATTTAAAATGCAACCCATGTATATAATATATATATAATATAGGGTTGCATATGGTAAAGGCTTATTTTTGATTTTGAAGATAATTAATAACATTTATTTTTAATATTCGATAATCTCTACCAATTTTAGTGCTAGGTATGTCCCCATTTTGTAAAAGTTTGTAAACTTTATTTTTTCCAAAATTTAATACTTTTTTTAATTCTTTAAATGTTAAAACATCATCAAAATCTTTTAATATTTCTGTTTCTTTAATTTCTAATTTTTCCATAGTATTGCACATCTCCTAAAATATATTTTAAGTACAAATAGTATAAAAATTACACTATTTGTACTTAGTTAAATTAATTGTCTGAGGGCTCTATTTTTTTGTATCATTGTGTTCTTTATAAAAGTAATAAAGACCATTTTTTACTTTCTCCTCAAACTTATATTTTTTCCTTAGTTCTTCAAAAAACTGATTTTTCTTTAATCTATCATAGTTGTTATCTATACAAAAATCTTTATAAGATTTCCACATATCTTTTCTTTGAATATCTTTACCAAATATATACGGTTGCTCATCTTCATCATTTAAAAAGCTATACACCGTATCATTTGTTTTTTGATAAAATTTTATAATGTCATTACTCTCTTGTTCGTTAGCAAAAACCAATTTTCCTTGGTCTAACATTTTAAGATATTCCCTAAGTGCAATATTTGCTAAATAATCTTTCTGCTCCTGCTCAAAAAACTTCTCAATGTTAAACTCTTTGTTTCCTACCTCAAACTGATTTTCAAACGGAATAATATGTATTCTTCTGAAAAATCCGTCTGTTGTATCAGTTACGTAAGGTAAGATATTTGTTGCAATAACATGTTTTGCATGACTTGATACTTTAACACGTTCTTTATATTTTACATCTGCATATATTACTTCTCCACCTATGATTGATTTAAATACTCCTGTGTCTCCTATTTTACTTGCAGATAAGTCAGATACAATGTTTAACGATTTATTTATTATTTCACTAGTGCCAAATCTTTTAGCAAACTGGTTAATATCTATATAACTACAGTTTTCCTCTCCGATAATTCCAACAATTATCTTTATTGTTGTAGATTTACCGTTTCTTGCTGTTGGACCATAAAAAATTACTAATTTTTGTATGTCCGTTCTTGTTGTTAAGCAATAACCAATATATTGTAATAATGCTGTTTTTCTTTCTTTTATATTACATGTAATATCATCTAAAAATTTATCTACATATTCATTACTATAAGGTAAATTTTCTAAATAATTAGCATGTAATTGGTTTACAGTGAAAACTTCTGGTGTATGTGATATAAATGCTTTTTCCTGTAAATCATAAAGTCCATTGGCAAAATTAATATATCTTGTATCTACAACTATTGTTATTTCCTCATCATTAAGATAACCTTTCACAAAATCAATAGCTTCATTGCATAAAGATTTTTTGGTATTTATATTGATATTTTTTAAAATATAATTTTTTAAAAAATTATCATCTGCTATCTTATATGTACCATTATCAAAATAGTACAAAAAACCATTACGATATTTAAGCTCCAACTGTTCAATAAGTTTTAATCCTATTTCTACATGAGGTTTGTTACCTACTGGCTTTAAAAATATTTCTTCATTTACTAAAGGTGTTGCTGTTGCCATTAATTTATCAAAATCAAAAACACCTTTTACATGAAGGTCTGAAATATCTTTACATGTTTCGTCTACTTGTCTTGAGGAAATAGTATATAATTTTTCCTTTGGTACGATGCTTTCAATTTTATTTATAAATTCAGTTGCCCCATCGTCTTCTTCATTATGAATATATATTTTTTTAAATCTATCAAACATTGGTGCATATTCCTTTTTAAACGTTTTTGCTCCTGGAACACCAATGGCAGGTATATCATGTATCCATAATGTTATGGCATCAGTTTCGCCTTCAACTATTATAATATAATCATCTGAAAATTCATTTAATGCAAATTCGCCATATAGTCCTGTGCCTTTACCTTCTTTGTCCCAATAAAACCTTACTGGATTTTGAGGACTATTCCTAAAGCGGTTTCTTATAAGGTTTTTGTTCTCATCCAAATATGGTATAACGATACTAGTGCCATTTTCAGCTGTTTCAATGTGAAGGTTTTGTAAATTAACAAGTGGTATTTTCTTCTCCTGCATAAAATCCTCTAAACTATATTTATATTCTTCCATAGTACATCCTCCTGTTCTTTCTTGTATATATGCCCATGCTTCTTTATTACTAATATTTAGCATTTTGGCAACAAAATCTGTAATTGAGCCTTTTTCTTCGCATGAAAAACACTGATAAGCTCCAGTTTGTAAATTAATACCAAAACTTGGGTGCTTGTCATCATGAAAAGGGCAACAGCAATTTAAATTTTCTCCATTTATCTTATATTCACGACCTGCAAGCAAACTTAAAATGACCTCCTGATATTGACCATGAAATTCTCTCATATTTAGTTCACCTCCTTGTTATTTAATTGTCAAAGTACTATTGGCTCTGTCTTGATTTTTTCCTGCCACTCTTATATAATATAAATGTAGGAATTTTCAAATAGAGTGTATTGAGCCATCCTATTGGTTACTGGAAAAGCCGTTTCCAGTAGCCATTTTTAATAAGTTCCTCAATTTAATCAACTCCTTTCTGGCTTGGGAGCAGGACCGTTATATGGGTTATCCCTGTCCGTTTCCCAAACCCAACCATAATATACCATAAAAAACGTCAAAATCTGACTCTCGGAACCAAAATAAATTTTACTTATTTTCATGCTAAAAACACGAACAATACTTCTAATTATTTTTTTATTTAAAAAAACTATTGACATTTGAAAATAACGGAATTATAATCTTGATAATTAAAAAAACGAAGTGATGTGCTGAAACAAAAACCTTGAAATATGGAACAGAAAAATAAGCACTTTACTTCTATAAGAGAGGAGTGATATGCTATGAAAAACATAGCAAAAAGTAATACGGAAGATAAAGAATTTATAGGGTATAATGCTATAACATTTGGCGAAAATTTAGAAGATAACCGAAGAAGATTAGGCTTAACCCAATACCAATTAAGTGAAATGCTAAAAGAATATTACAATATTAGTCTATCGCCCAAAATGATAAGCACCTACGAATGTGGAAATTCTAAATCAGTTATTGGTGCAGATAAAGCCATAGCGTTAGCTGAAATATTTGAAATAAAAGTAGAGGATTTGCTAGGTATTGTCCCCAATATTGATAAAAATGTTATAGCCTCTGGATATGGATTAACTAACAAAACAGCTGAAAAATTGGAAGGATTTAAGAGGTTATCTAAAAAATCACAACCTTTATTTCCAACAGACAAAAAGGATTTTGATAGTATTAGCGAGCAACTTATTACTAATTATTTAATTGGAAATACAAAAGTAATAGAAAATACCACAGACAAAGTAAAAGAGATATTTATAGAAATTCGTAAAAAGGAAGATATAAGAATATCTTTAGAAAAAGAATTAAAAGACGTACAAGAAAAACTAAAAAATGAAACAAATAATGAAAAAGCTATATTATGGAAAAAGAAAATACAAGAGATAAAGAAACGAATAGCTAAATTTAATAAAGAATTAGAAAAATTTACTAAATATCAGGAGTTCGAGCTAAATCAATATTTTAATGAACAGCTTGAAAGACTATTAAAAATATTACAGAAGGAAATCGCATTATAAAAGTAGTACCAGCTCATAACATGGGCTGGTATTTTTTAAAAATTTTTACTAAGAATTATACCTATTACACCATATTAAGATTAATCATAGAATTAAAAGATAAATATTCGTAATTTTATTTAGTGATATTTAGAAAAGTATTACTAAAAATAGTCTCTCATATAAGGCTGGTCTCATAATACTAAGGAAGTTGTTACTAAAAATAATCTATTTCATAAAATAAAAGTTATCTCATAATTTGTAGGAAATGTACTGATTATAGGTGAAATTATACTAAAAACACTATCATCAATTTATTTAAAATACATATAAATCAATAGTTAGCATAACATTAGTACAATTAGTGTAATTTCTCAATCAAACTTTTAAAAATTTATTACTAAAAATCATCATTTATATATCTTTTTAACTTATTCTTTTTTATATTTTATTTTTACTTAAAAAATTATTAAAATACATTAATATATATTGTTAATTTATAACATATATATATTCTTCTCTTTTAAAATATATTATAAAAAATAATATATTTTATTAATATATTTTATTAACAATATAAATAAAAGTAATTATAATAAGCTATAAATAGAATAAGTTAAATAAAATAATAATATTTTTAGCAAGATTAATTTAAATAAAAAAATTTTTTTTGACCCACCAATTACACTAATTGTACTTAAATATTTTTAGCAAGTGTTTAAAGTAAGTAAAAATGTACTATTTAAAGTAGATGACTGAATATTTTTAGTAGTGTATTTATTAGTGTAAAAGATATTACAATAGTGTAATTACAGCCTATATTTTAATGTAGGGCTGGTATTTTTAGTATATTGTTTGAAGAAGATTTTTAGTAAAATATTAAAAAATATAAAATAACAGGGGTCAAAAATGTTAAAAATAGTTGAATTAAAAGAAACCATAAAAAATAGCAATTTAACTAATAACATATATGATATGCAGAAGATAATACAAAAGATGATATTAAATTTAGAATTTATAGAAGAACTAAACAAAGATGACTACAATTATTTAAAAATACTGACAGAAAAAAGTAAAATAGCATTAGAAAAGACACTTGATATAATACAATACAATATTTAGCACCACCTTTACCGCCTTTAAAAAAGGTTATATAATTAAAGTGAAAGGTGGTGTTAATATGTGTTTAAAGCCAAAAGTAAAAGATATTGAAAAATATGACTTTTTAGAAAAATTACTTGAAGATAGCAGAAGAAAACTAATAGAACTAGAAGAAATACAAGAAAAAGAAATGTTATTTGTATATGAACTATTAAAAGCAAATGGGTATGATATGAAAGATATTAACACAATAACCAAAGCAAAGCTAACAATAGAACAATATAGTTTTATAGCAAATAACTATGATATACTAATTAATAAATACCCTGAAACAAAAGCACGAGTGAAAAAGACCTATGATTTATTAGAAAAAGCTGAATTAAAATACTTTTTAATAAACTATACCTGTGAAAATTGTAAAAATAAAATAAAGAAAGAATTAGATGTT
>CALXSO010000105.1 GCA_944391155.1 uncultured Clostridia bacterium | reverse complement strand
AAGGCTGTGGACTATGCCAAAAACATTGCCCAGTACAAGCAATAGAAGGAGAAGCAAGAGAAAAAAGAGTAATAAATCAAGACAAATGTATAAAATGCGGAACATGTTTAACAAGTTGCCCATTCCACGCAATAGGGAATTAGGGACGGTCCTTAAAATCCCTCCTAGAAGGGATTTTGGGGACGGACCTCAAAAAAACACACAAAAATCAACTCAAAAAACAGAAAATATAAATTACATACAAAAAGTAAAACAAAAATAAAACAGAAAATATAAATTACATACAAAAAGTAAAACAAAAATTATATAAAAAGAAAGAGAGATGCATATGGAAAGTAGAATGATAAATCTAACCATAGATGATCAAAATGTAACAGTACCAGAAGGTACAACAATATTACAAGCTGCTAAACAAGCCGGAATCGATATCCCAACACTATGTTTCTTAAAAGAAATAAATGAAGTAGGAGACTGTAGAATGTGTATTGTAGAGGTCGAAGGAAGAAAAGGCTTTGCAACTTCATGTATTCAAAAAGTAGAAGAAGGGATGGTTGTACGCACACATACACCAAATGTACTAGAAGCAAGACATGTAATATTAGACTTAATTATTTCAAACCATTCTAAAGACTGCCTAACATGTACTCGTTCTGGAAATTGTGAATTACAAGTTTTAGCAACAAAATTTAATGTACTTAATATTGAATTCGAAGGAGAAAGAACAGAACACAAAATCGATGACTTATCTCCATCAATAGTTAGAGATTTTAACAAATGTATTCTATGTAGAAGATGTGTTGCTGCATGTAAAAATGTACAAGAAATAGGTGCAATCGATTGCATAAATAGAGGTTTTGAATCTTGTATATCAACAGTTGGAGACCATAGTTTAAATGATGTAAACTGCACATTTTGTGGCCAGTGTATAGAAGCATGTCCAACAGGAGCTTTACACGAAAAAGAAACGATAAATGATGTATGGGTAAAATTAAAAGATCCAGATACAGTTGTATTAGTACAAACAGCACCAGCAGTACGAGTAGCATTAGGAGAAGAATTTGGAATGCCAATAGGCACAAACGTAACAGGAAAAATGGTAACAGCGTTAAAAAGATTAGGATTTGATAAAGTTTTTGATACAAATACTGGTGCAGATTTTACAATAATGGAGGAAGCGAACGAATTTGTAGAAAGATTTAAAAAACATGATGAATTACCTATGCTTACATCTTGTTGTCCTGGATGGATAAAATATATTGAAATGAATTATCCTGAATTATTATCACATTTATCTAGTTGTAAATCGCCACACCAAATGTTTGGGGCTATTTTAAAAACATATTATGCACAAAAGGAAGGTATAGATCCAGAAAAAATTTATACAGTATCAGTAATGCCATGTATTGCAAAGAAATTTGAAAGCAAACGTCCTGAAATGAAGGAAAATGGATTATATGATGTTGACAACATAATAACAACACGAGAATTGTCAAGAATGATAAAACAAGCAAATATTGATTTTGAAAAGCTTGATGATAGTACTTTTGATGATCCAATGGGAGAAGCAACAGGTGCTGCCGCAATATTTGGAGTAACAGGAGGCGTTATGGAAGCAGCTTTAAGAACCGCAGAAGACATACTAACAGGTGAGGATTTGCCAAAAATAGACTTTAAACAAGTTAGAGGAAGTCAAGGAATTAAAAGAGCAACTGTTACAATTGCAGGCAAGCCAATAAGTGTGGTAGCAGCAAGTGGTTTGTCAAATGCGAAACAAATATTAGAAGAAATAAAATCAGGAAAAGCTAATTATCAATTCGTTGAAATAATGGCATGCCCTGGCGGATGTATAATGGGTGGTGGTCAACCAATAAAACATTCAAAAATTAGAGCAGAAGTAGATGTTCAAAAATTAAGAGCAAATAGTTTATATAGTATTGATGAAAAAAGCAGTATAAGAAAATCACATGAAAATCCTGTAATAAAAAAGATTTACAATGAATATTTGGAAAAACCTGGAAGCTATAGAGCTGAAAAGTTGTTACATACTAAATATACAAAAAGAGAAAAATATAGAATTGATTAATAAAAAAAACAAATATAGAAACAGAAAAAACATATATAATTAAAAAAAATATTGTTTCTCATACAAAAAAGAGGTAATGATTTAAATAATAAATTACCTCTTTTTTGCAATACATAACAATATTTCAAAAATCAGTCTAGTAAGATATTAATTTTAAACTATTTTGATGAATTTTCATTACTTTGATTATTATTGTTATTTTTATTATTGTTATTATTTCTATTATTTTCTTTATTTTTCTTTCCCATTATAAAAGCACCTCCTAATCAAATCTAAAATTATTTTTCGCCAAAAAGAAAAAAATATACATAAAAAATTGTTTTTTATTTTTTTTTGATATATAATATAACTTGTGGATTTAACAAATATAACACATATAAAAAAAAGACATAGAATAATATATAATTTATTATGAAAGAAGGAAAAAAAATGCCTTATAGAAATGAAAAATTAGAAGAATTTAACAATTATATTCAATTTAGAAAAGTAGCAATTATAGGATTAGGTGTCAGTAATTTGCCATTATTAGACTATTTATATGAAAAGAAAGCAAATGTTACAGTATTTGACGATAGAAATATTGAAAAAATACCAAAAGATATAATTGATAAAATTACAAATTATAATTTTAAATTTTCATTTGGTGAAAACTCTTTAGAAAAATTAATAGGGTTTGATATAATTTTCCGTTCACCAAGTTGTTTGCCAACTAAACCTGAACTAGAAAATGAAGCATCAAGAGGAGCAATTGTTACTTCAGAAGTAGAACTACTAATGAAAATGTGTCCATCGAAAATAATAGGAATAACAGGAAGTGATGGTAAAACTACTACAACAAGTTTAATATATGCCATTTTAAAAGAAGCAGGATTTAATGTATTTTTAGGAGGAAACATTGGAACACCACTATTTACCAGATTATCTGAAATGACACCAGAAGATTATGTTGTGCTAGAATTAAGTAGTTTTCAATTAATGGGAATGGAAATTAGCCCAGATATTGCAGTTATTACTAATATTACTCCAAATCATTTAAATATACATAAAGACTATGAAGAATATATAGAAGCCAAGAAAAATATTTTTAAATATCAAAGCGAAAAAGGAATAGTTGTATTAAATTTCGATAATGAGATAACAAGAAATTGTGCTAAAGAAGTAAAGGGAAAAGTAGTTTTCTTCAGTAGTAAGGAAAAATTAGATAACGGTTTTATTGTTGATGAAAATATAATAAAAAAATGCGAAGACAAAGTAAGAACACATATTATAGATACAAAAGATGTTATTTTAAGAGGAAATCACAATTATCAAAACATAGCCACAGCATTGGCAGCAACAGATACATTGGTAGATGAAAATGTGGCCGTTAAAGCTATAAAGAAATTCAAACCAGTAGAACATCGTATTGAATTTGTAAAAGAATTAGATAATGTAAAATGGTATAATGATTCTGCAAGTTCATCACCTAGTAGAACTTTATCTGGATTAAATGCATTTGATGAAGATATAGTCTTAATTGCAGGTGGATATGATAAAAACCTTGACTACACACCTCTTGCTAAAACACTTGTAAATAAAGTAAAAACACTAATCCTTATTGGTCAAACTGCAGGAAAAATATTTGAAGCAGTAAAAAAAGAATTAGAAAATGAAAACAAAAAATTAGATATTTACATGTGTGACAGTTTAGAAAATACTATAGAAATAGCTAGAAAATCAGCAAAACCTGGTCAGGTTGTATTATTCTCTCCAGCAAGTGCTAGTTTTGATATGTTTAAGGACTTTGCTGATAGAGGACGCAAATTCAAAAATTTAGTAAATAATTTAAGCTAATAATTTACAACAAAAGAGCTAATATAAGGTAGCGAAGCTACTTAAGGGAGGCTCACGCGGGTCTTTTTACAGGTAACCTTTCTTGTTGTATACGGAAAAATCCATATCATCCTTTATTCAATGTACAAAAAAGAATATAATTCACCAAATACCAACTTACAGAATATTATACAAAAAGTAAGGAGGTAAAAAATGAATAATCAAACATATGAAGACTACATAAGAAGTATATTAGGATATGATGATTACAATACTTCTGGGTACAATTTTAATAATCAATATGACTATTCATATAATAACACATATCAACCAAATTATAGCAATAATAGAATTAATGAAGAATTAGAGGAATGTTATCCAGAAATATATAAAATCGTATATCCTATGGTAAGAAAAGCTTGCAGTGGAGCAAATCAAACAATAAATAGGGACTTAGTAGAAAGAATGACTGATGAAATATATTCAGCAGTTGAAGCAAGAGATGAAGTACAGGTGAATATCTCTTTAACTAATAATACTGGACAGAATAATAGATCATCAGACAATATGAATACTAAAAATTCAAATACAGAAAAAAAGGCAGAAGTAAAATTGTCACAAACTGAAAACAGCGAAGATAGGGGAGAAAATAGACAACGCAGACGCAATAATAGTATAAGAGATATTATTAAAATTTTAATTTTGAGAGAACTTTTAGGAAGACCAGGTATAATTACCCCAAGACCACCAAGTAGACCACACAGACCATTTTTCCCCGGAGGACCAGGCAGACCTGGTGGACCCAATAATAATATGAGACCTCCAATAATGCCTAGAGGTTATGAAGACATCTATGAAGTATAATTTTTAAAATTTTCAAAAAATTACCATTTTTTCAAAACAATGATTGTATACAAATAAAAAAAATGCAAAAAATAAAAATATAAAATTTTGAAAGGTGGTAATGAAATGAAAGCAAAAGATTGTATGTGTAATGATGTTATTTATGTTAAATCTAATGCATCTATTTATGATGTTGCAAAAATAATGAATGATAATCATGTAGGGTGTGTTCCTGTATGTAACGACGAAAATAGTGTATGTGGAATAGTTACAGATAGAGATATAATTTTAAGAAGTGTTATAAGCTGTAAAGATGCTAAACAAACACCAATAAGCGAAATAATGTCTTGTAATGTTTGCACTTGTAATGAAAATGACGAAATGAAAACAGTAGAACAAAAAATGTCAACAAATCAAATTAGAAGAATTCCAGTATGTGATTCTCAAAACAAGATAGTTGGAATACTAACTTTAGGAGATTTAGCAAAAAAATCTCAAGAATTAGGCGAAGAAAATATCTGCATAACACTAGAAAATATCTGTGATACAAAAGGTACTATCAAAAACGGAGAATAAAAATAAATAAAAATTCAAAGTTATAGAGAAAAATCTTTTAAAAGATTTTCAGATAAAAAAGAGAATATAGCTATGTAAGTAGTGAAGTATTCTCTTTTATTCTATTTATGCTATTAAGATTACATAGAACTCCATTTATGAAGAAAAATATTATGGATAAATATAACTAACCTGCATATAATAATATTGGAGGACTTACATATATGATTATAGATATGTCATACTGGACAAGAGTAGGAAAAAGAATTTTATATGTAATATTAATTCTATTAGGTTTATATTTAGGATTAAAATTATCAGTATTTTATATGCCTTTTTTGATTGCTTTTATCATATCTTTAATAATGGAACCACCTATAAAATTTGTTATGAGAAAAACAAAATTTACAAGAAGGACAAGCTCCATTATTATTTTCATAATTGTTTCATTGGTTATATTAGGAAGTCTAATATGGGGGATTTTTACACTATTCTCAGAAGCTTCAAACTTACTAGAAGATTTAAATTATTATATAGATAAAGCATATCAACTATTTCAAAACATAACAAAAGATTTTAATTTTGAAAGAATACATTTACCAGATGAAGTAATGAGAATATTACAAGAAACAACGGGAGATGTATTTACAAATATATCACAATGGGCAAGAAATGTTTTAAATGGACTTATAAATGTAATAAGTCAAATACCAAATATTGCAATATATTTTGTAATTACAGTAATGTCTTTATATTTTATGTGTGTAGATAAAATATATATACTAGATCAAATAGAACACCACTTACCACGAACCTGGGTCATGAGGTTAGGAAATCATATGAGAGATTTAATCAAGACATTAGGAAGCTATTTGAAAGCAGAAGCAACACTTATATTAGTCTCTTTTATAATTTCTCTAATAGGATTATATATATTAAAATTTGCAGGATTTGCAATAGAATTTCCATTATTAATAGCACTAGGAATAGGATTTGTAGATGCCTTACCAATACTTGGATCTGGAACTGTAATGGTTCCTTGGGCAATATTATGTGGATTAAATGGAGATTTGAAACTAGGGATAGCAATTTTAGTATTATTCATCATAATGTCTGTTGTTAGACAATTCTTAGAACCAAGATTAGTAAGCAAAAACATAGGGGTTCATCCGATATTTACATTAATCGCAATGTATACTGGATTTAAATTTATTGGAATCATAGGACTATTAGTAGGACCAATTGTTTTAATTATCTTTAAGAATATATTTGCAACATTAATAGACCAAGGAGTAATGAAAACCATTTTTGATAAAAATTAATATTTGTTATTTTATGTAAAAAGTGTTATAATGCAAATACAAAGATAATATTCTAATATAATAATAAGGAGGACAAAAAACAATTAAAAGCAGAAAAAAAACAACTGAGTGAAATCTCAGGAAAGTAGTTTACTAAGGACAAAATAATTGTAAAATAACATAATCGATGTCCTTAAAAAATTGGCATGTAAATTTATATACCAGTCAACTAAAAGATTCTAATTGAGTCTTAAACAAAAAACAACCTCAACAACTAAGATATTTCTGTTTAAATTAAGAAAGAGAGGTATAACAACATGGAAAAGACATATTACAAAATCGAATTACGGATGGGAAAAGAAGAAATGGAGTTTCCAACAAAAGAAATTTCAAACTATTATTATAGCAATGGATTTGCTATAATCAGCGGGAATTATTTGGAAGGTTTTTTAACAGATGATTATATTCAAGGAAATATGGAGGAAAAAGAATTATGTATAAAAGTATACGAATTTATGAAAATGAAAACTTTTAGCAATAATTTTGCAGATATTGTAAAAATATCCCAAAATAATTGTTATCTACTAGTTTCGAAACATCATATTGCAACATTATATTTCATTGAAAAAATTGACAACATTGAAAAGCAAAAAGAAATAGAAAAAGAAATAAAGCAGGTAAAAATAACTCGCTCAAAGCCGTAAAAATGTAAAAGATGGGGGATTCTTAAAAATCCCCCATCTTTTACATTAAAAAATTATTCCCATTCAATAGTTGCAGGTGGTTTAGAAGTAATATCATAAACTACACGATTAACATGCTTAACCTCATTTACAATTCTAGAAGAAACTTTTTCTAGTACTTCGTAAGGTATTTTACTCCATACACCAGTCATAAAATCAGTAGTTTCAACTGCACGTAAAGCAATAGTATAATCATAAGTTCTTTCATCACCCATGACACCAACAGACTTTAAATTAGTAAGTACTGCAAAATATTGATTTATTGATTTATCAAGACCTGCATTTGCTATTTCTTCTCTGAAAATACTATCAGCATCCTTCAAAATATTTAATTTATCATCTGTTATATCTCCAATTATACGAATAGCAAGTCCTGGTCCAGGAAATGGTTGTCTAAATACTAAATTCTCTGGAATTCCTAATTCTAAACCAGTTTTTCTAACTTCATCTTTAAATAAATTTCTTAAAGGTTCTACAATTTCCTTAAAATCAACATAATCTGGTAATCCGCCAACATTATGATGGCTCTTAATAACAGAACTTTTTCCAAGCCCACTCTCTATTACATCAGGATATATTGTTCCTTGAACTAAAAAATCAACTGTTCCAATTTTTTTAGCTTCTTCTTCAAAAACTCTAATAAATTCTTCTCCAATGATTTTTCTCTTTTTTTCAGGATCTGTAACTCCAGAAAGTTTTTCTAAAAATCTATCTTTGGCATCTACTCTAAGTAAATTTATATCAAATTGATTTCTAAAAATTTCTTCAACTTCATCACCTTCATTTTTGCGAAGTAAACCGTGATCAACAAAAATACAAGTTAAATTTTTACCAATAGCTTTATGTAGTAATACAGCGGCAACTGATGAATCTACACCACCAGATAAAGCACACAAGGCCTTGCCATCACCAATCTTTTCTTTTAAGGTTTTTATACTATCTTCTACAAATGAAGAAATTTGCCAATCACCAGAACATTTACAAATATTGAATAAGAAATTATAAATAACTTTAGTACCATTTACAGACAAATTAACTTCTGGATGAAATTGTATTCCATATAATTTTTTATCAGAATTTTCCATTGCAGCATTTGGGCAATGCATAGTTTTTCCAATATTTTTAAAACCAGCTGGAACTTCTGCAACAAAATCAGTATGACTCATTAAGAAATCATTTTGATTTTCAAAACCTTGAAATAGGGAAGAGGTACTATCAATTTCCACTTTTGTTGTTCCATATTCTCTTGTTTCAGCTTTTTGTACTTTTCCTCCGAATAGTATAAGTCATAAGTTGCATTCCATAACATATTCCAAGCACTGGTATACCTAAATCAAAAATTTCTTCAGCACATCTAGGAGAATCTTCACCATATACACTTGCAGGACCTCCTGTAAAAATAATTCCTTTTGGATTTTTTTCTCTAATTTTTTCTATCGAAATGTTGTAAGGTACTACTTCTGAATACACATTACATTCTCTAACTCTTCTTGCTATTAGTTGGTTGTATTGTCCTCCAAAATCTAGGATAAGGATTAGTTCATTATTTTTCATATTTTTTTGTATGATTATCTTTTATTTAAATAATCATAATCTCCTTTCTTTATTATTATAATATTATAATATCATAGTTTAGATTTAAAGTAAAGGAGAATTTGCGGTTTATGTCAATTTGTGTTCTAATTAAATATGAACTATATTAGAATTTAGGAGGAAATCATTATGTTTAAAATTATTTCAGCCAAGTTAGCTACACGGGAAACAATTAAGGCACAATTAGCAAAAATGATGCAATAAAAGAAAAAATGAAAAAAGGTGAAACAAATCTTAACTATGATGGAGATGTTTCTAAAGCTACA
>CALXSO010000104.1 GCA_944391155.1 uncultured Clostridia bacterium | reverse complement strand
TTTAGTAGTGCTTATGTGCTATTTTATTGTCCATTGTTTCCTCCTTTAATAGTAACAAATCTACTTTAGTAGTGCTTATGTGGGTCTTTTAATAAGTAAGCCTTCTTGTTTTGATTGTTTGTCGTATTCTGTCGAAATTTGTTGTAATATGTATTTTATTATCATTTTTTGGGGAAAACAATATTTACAAAAATCTTTTAACATGTTATAATTTTAAAAAATTGTAGTAATGGAGGTATTTACTTTGGTAGATTTATTCGCTACAAGATTTAAAGAATTAATTAAAGAACATAATATAAAATATGATGTTTTAGCAAAAGACTTAGGTTTTGATTCAAAAGGAACTATTGCCAAATATGCTAATGGTCAATTTAAAGATATCGGCATTAGTTTTGTTTTTAAAGTAGCAAAATATTTTAATGTTTCTCCAATTTGGTTAATTGGATTAACTGATGATAGAAATTATGAAGTAAAATAAAACATACATCATTTAATTTTGTATTGAATTTTCATTAATGCTTCATTAATACACACTCTAAAAAGACACAAAATAGTTATATTCAACTATTTTGTGTCTTTTGATTTTAATAAAATTATTTCAAAACTATTTAATATCTTTTAAATATAATATTATTATTTTAAAACTATTTTATGTCTTTTAAATATAATATTATTATTTTAAAACTATTTTATGTCTTTTAAATATAATATTATTATTTTAAAACTATTTTACGTCTTTTAAATATAATAATATTATTTTAAAACTATTTTTTCATTTTCCACACCAACTGTAGCTTTTTTTCCTACTTTCAAGTTTCCATCCAAAATTTCTTCTGCCAACTTATCTTCTACTAAATTCTGTATTGTTCTTCTCAATGGTCTTGCCCCATAATTTTTATCAAACCCTTTACTTTCTATTAACTTTTTAACATCCTTATCAAATTTCACATCTAATCTTTGTTCTTTTAATCTTTTAATTACTTCATCTAATAAAATATCAATAATTTTACTTATTTCTTCTTCATTTAATTTATGGAACACTATTATCTCATCAATACGATTTATAAATTCTGGTCTTAATTCTCTTTTTACAACTTCCATTACTTCTTTTTTTATTTCTTCATATTGTTTTTTGGAATCTGTTTCCTCTGTTTTATTTGTAAAACCTAATGATTTTTTATCTGTTATCATTCTTGCTCCTAAGTTAGAAGTCATAATTATTACCGTATTTTTAAAGTTTACTACTCTTCCCTGACTATCAGTTAAACGTCCATCTTCTAAAATTTGTAATAACATATTCATTACATCTGGATGTGCTTTCTCTATTTCATCAAATAGAACTACTGCATATGGTTTTCTTCTAATTTTTTCAGTTAATTGTCCTCCCTCATCAAAACCTACATATCCAGGAGGTGATCCAATTAATTTTGCAACAGAATGTGGTTCCATATATTCTGACATATCTATTCTAATCATTGCATTTTCATCACCAAATAAGCTTTCAGCTAATGCTTTTGATAGTTCTGTTTTTCCAACACCTGTTGGTCCTAAAAATAGGAATGAACCTATAGGTCTTTTCGGATCTTTTAGTCCAACTCTTCCTCTTCTTATAGCCTTTGACACCGCTTCTACTGCTTCATCCTGTCCAATTACTCTCTTATGCAAAGTTTCTTCTAAATGTCTTAGTCTTTCATTCTCATCCTCAGTTATTTTTTTAGCTGGAATTCCTGTCCAAGTAGAAATAACTTCTGCTATATTTTCTTCAGTTATATTTGTCAAAGATTTTGTCTTTTTATTTTTCCATTTATTTTCTTCTTTTTCAAGTTTCTCTTTTAATGCTCTTTCTTCATCTCTCAATTTAGCAGCCTTTTCAAATTTTTGATTTCGTACCGCTTCTTCCTTATCTTTTTGTTTTTCTTCAATTTGATCTTGTAATTTCTTTAAGTTTTCTGGCTCTACATATGTTTTAAGTCTTGCACGTGATGCTGCCTCATCTATTAAATCTATTGCCTTATCTGGCAAAAATCTATCATTAATATATCTAACAGACATTTTTACTGCTGCATTTATTGCCTCATCTGTTATTTTTACATTATGGTGAGCTTCATATTTATCTCTAATTCCCTCTAAGATTTTAATTGTATCATTTTCTGATGGCTCTTCAACAGTAACAGGACTAAACCTTCTCTCAAGTGCTGCATCTTTTTCTATATATTTACGATATTCATCAAGTGTTGTTGCACCAACTAATTGGATTTCTCCTCTTGCAAGTAATGGTTTTAAAATATTTGCTGCATCAATTGCTCCTTCAGCTGCACCTGCTCCAACAATTGTATGAATTTCATCTATAAACAATATAACATCTCCTGCTTTTTTAACTTCATTTAATGCCTTTTTAATTCTTTCTTCAAAATCTCCTCTATATTTTGCTCCAGCAACCATTCCAGAAATATCTAATGTCACTACTCTCTTATCTTTTAATAACTCTGGTACATCACCACTTATTATTTTTTGTGCTAATCCTTCTACAACTGCTGTTTTTCCAACCCCAGGCTCACCAATCAAACAAGGATTATTCTTAGTTCTTCTTGATAAAATTTGAAGAACTCTTTCTATTTCTTTTTGTCTTCCTATAATCGGATCTAATTTTCCTTCCTCTGCTTTTTTTGTTAAATCCTCTCCAAATTGGTTCAGTGTAGTTGTTTGATTATAACTACCTCTTCTTCCTTGTTTATTACTTGAATTATTCTTTTCACCATTATTAGTTGGAATATAATTTTCTCCTTCATTTATAACTTTTACAATTTCATTATACAATCTAGGGATATTAACATTTAAATTTAATAAAATTCTTGCAGCTATACTATCTCCTTCTCTTAAAATCCCTATTAATAAATGTTCTGTTCCTATATAATTATATCCTAATTTTCTTGCCTCTATAAAAGCAACTTCAATTACTCTTTTTGTTCTAGGTGTAAAATCTATAATTTCCTCAATTGGTTCTTCTTTTCCAACTAATTCATCTATTTTATCAATTATATTTTCTGGTGTAATATCTTGATTTACCAATACTTTACTTGCAACACCATTTTCCTCTTTAGCAAGTCCATATAATATATGTTCTGTTCCTATATAATGATGTCCCAATTCCATAGCTATTTCACTTGCTATTTCTAAAACATTATTACAACTATTTGTAAATTTATAAGTCATAACATCAATCTCCTTCCTATTATTAAAATAATATAAAATTATTATAGATAGATTATTTACTATTAATTATATAAATAATTCCTACACAATTAATAGTATATAATTTATCTCTCCTTACAAAATATTTTTGCTAAATTATTTACACTTGTTAGTTAATAATAATTAAAATTTATTTTAGCTCTAATATGACCTTTATACCCTTATTTGGAACTATTTTTTTATTTTCTATTTTACTATTTTTGCTCCAATATGCTCTTTATAACCTCAGCTCTTTTTATTTCTCTTTCTATTCCATCATATTGCTTTCCTAACATTTTTTGCATATTTGCAGGTTTAGTATATAGATATAATTTTTGTACTTTTGCATCATCCATTTCTGGAATTATACCTAAATCTGTTCCTATCTTTACATATGATAGTAACTCTCTTGTCTCTTCAGACGAAATTTTTCTACAATTTGATAATATTCCATAACTTCTATATACTTTATCCTCTAAATCTATATCATCTTTCGCTAAAAATTTTCTTGCACTTCTTTCTTGTTCAATCATTTTTTGAGTTATTATTTGAATATTTTCAATAATTTCTTTTTCGGAAATTCCCAAAGTCTTTTTATTAGAAAGTTGAAACATATCTCCTACACTTTTGCTATTTTCACCATATATTCCTCTAACATTTACCTCGAAACGAGTAATTGTATCTATAATTGGTCTCATATTTCCTGTTCTTAATAATGCCGGTAAATGTAACATCACAGATGCTTTTAATCCTGTTCCACAATTATTTGGATATGTAGTTAAATACCCATATTTACTACTTACGGCATATCCTAACAACTTTGATAGTTTTTCATCTATTTCAATAGCTAAATTTAAAGCATTTTGCAAATCTAAACCAGATGAAAAAACTTGTATTCTCAAATGGTCTTCTTCATTTACCATTATACATATATTTTCTTCATCATTTATGATAATACTACCTTTTTGTGTTTCATCCAATACAAATTCTGGACTTATCAAATTTTTTTCAACTAAAGACATTTTAGTTACATCATCCATATCTTTAAGTTTTAAAAATTTTAGTCCATAACCTAATGAAAATAAACTATTTTTTATTTTATCTTCTAATTTTTCTATTTCTTCTTCTTTTTTTAAATCAAATTTAAATCCTGCTAAATTTCTTGCTAAACGTATTCTTGTACTAACTACAACATCTGATTCCTTACCACTTTGTAAATACCAATTCATACCTATACTCCTTCTAAATACATAACTTTACAAACTATTTATTTTTTTTATTTTGTTCTTTTATTTCATCACGAATTTTTGCTGCATCTTCATAACGTTCTTCTTTTATTGCTAACTTTAATTGTTCTTCTAAATTCATTATCTGATTTTTCTGTATATCTAAATTTTTATCATTTACGTTTTTTGATGTATTACCTATTTTTGATATGTCTTCTGCTGTTTTTGAAGATTTCTCATTTTGTTTGTGTTCAATATTCCCAAAATTATTAACATTTTCTGAAATTCTTCCAACATGTCGATTTAATCCTTGTAATCTTTTTAATATTGGATCTAACCTATCAGAAAAAATACCATAGCAATGTGGACATCCTAATCTACCAGTATTCACAATATCATCAAATGATGTGTTACAATAGTTACATACACTCTGCTTTATTTCATTAAACATAGGCATAGTTTCAAGTTCTCCAAAATCTTCTAAAATACTTCCAAAAAGATTTGAAAAACTAGTATTTAAATTTAAATCCATCTTGTTTATTACTCCTAATTTTTTGCTACATTCTTCACATAAATACATTTCTCTTTTTTTACCATTAATATTTTCTGAATATCTTACATTTGCTTCTCTTTTTCCACAATTATCACATAACATTTTAATTCCTCCTTTAAATCAATTTAAAATTATCATTCTAAATTAAGTAACATATTTTTAAAAATTCTTGCTCTGACTTCATCTTTTATTTCTGTACCTAATTTTAAGACATTATCACTTGTTGCTACTTTTAAAAGTTTTGCTTCTGTTTTACTAACTATATCATATGTTAAAAAGTCACTCAACAAAATATCTACTTCGCTAGAAGTTAATTCTTTTCCTATATTGTTTATAATATGCATAATATAATCTGATTTGTTATTATTAACTTTCTTTATTTTTATATTGCCTCCTCCACCACGCTTACTTTCAACATAATACCCTTGAGATGGCTTAAATCTTGTTGATATTACATAATTAATTTGTGATGGTACACAATGAAAATGTTCTGCTAGTTCATTTCTCTTTATTTCTATGCTATCATTGCTTTCTTCTAACATCTCCTTAATAAATTCCTCTATTATATCAGATATCCTCATATTCTCACCTCTTAGATTCAATACATCTTGTCTTTGACTTTGACTTTCTTTGACCTATAATTCTATTATAATACTTTTTATTATTTTTTCAAAGTTGATTATTGTCTATTTTTTATAAATATTGTCTAAATTATTTTAAATAATAGTAATTTATTATATATTTCTACGTTTTTATATCATTTTCTCTATTTTTCTTTATTTTACATTACTCTTTAATATTATATTCGATTTGAATCTTCATATTTCATGTATTTATTATTCTCTTCTATTCTTTTTAGTCATTTTATCTAATTCTTCTGCCCTTTCTTTTTGTTTTGGTAAAGGTATCCATGCAAAATATGAAGAAACAAACTCACCATATTTAGTTGCATCTTCCCCAACTTCGTTATTATACATCTCGTCCTTCATTTCTTCAAATTTCTTATTATATTTTTCTTCTTTATGAAATTTTATAACATCATCATCATTATTTTTCATTTGAAAATCTCTTCCCTTCTATATTAAAATTCTATATGTCTAATGTTATTATGTATAAATTTTTTATTTTTTATACTTTTATTTCAATTTTCTATTTTATAAAGTAAATATTATTTTTAATTTTTTTCTACTTATTTTCGTTTATATTTTCTACTTCTAAATCTATACTTTTTATTTTTTAGCTTTATACTTGTATAATTGTACACTTTGTTTTTAGCTTTTACTTTTATCTTTTCTAATTATACACTTCATTTTTCCTTTTACTTTTATCTTTCCTATTTATACACTTCGTTTTACCTTTTACTTTTATCTTTCCTATTTATATACTTTGTTTTTACCTCTTACTTTTATCTTTTCTATTTATATACTTTGTTTTTACCCCTTACTTTTATCTTTTCTATTTATAAACTTTGTTTTTGCCTCTTACTTTTATCTTTTCTATTTATATACTTTGTTTTTACCTCTTACTTTTATCTTTTCTATTTATATACTTTGTTTTTACCCCTTACTTTTA
>CALXSO010000103.1 GCA_944391155.1 uncultured Clostridia bacterium | reverse complement strand
ATTTACTTTTGTACAAATTAAATTTTGTACAAGACTAAATTCTAGATAGGTAGAATTTCATTCCAAGACTAAATTCTAGTTTTAAACAAAATCTAGAATTTACTTTTAAACTTAAATTATTATAGCAAAACTAGAAAAAATTTATTGTATAACTAAAAGTTTAATGATATAATTTATTATCATAATCTATGAACTAATTTATAAAGATGGAGGATCAATGTTGTGTTAGAAGATAGTATATTACAATTAGTAGAACAAAAAGAAGACGACCTAACTTCACAACTTATAGAACAAAATTTTATAAATAATAGTATTAAAAATTGTAACAGAGTCATCTAGTATTGTATTTATATTAGTAACTTTAATTATAATGTTAAGTATATTTTTATCATTGCTTATAATGATATTTGAAACCTAGAGAGATAAATAAAATTAATTGCAGTAAATATTATAAAGATAATGTTATTGAAAATATTGAACAAGAGATGTTTTTATTCTAAAATAATGCAATATTGAAAGTGAAATCGTGAATTAGAACAAGGTATGGAAAGGAAAGAAAAGTGATGAAAGATACTTTATTTAAATTTTATTTAGATACTTTAGAATATAGTGAAAGACCCGATTTTTTAAATAAATACTTAAAAACTCCTTGTCTGACAAGATTAAAGAAAGTAGGATACTTTTGCGGAATGGATTATGCATCTAAAAATATATATGATTTTAAAGAAAATATTACAAGATATGATCATTCATTAACAGTTGCATTATTAACCTGGAAATGTACTAAAGATAAAAAAGCTACTTTAGCAGGACTGTTTCATGATATTGCTACCCCATGTTTTTCACATGTAATAGATTATATGAATAAAGATTATGAAAATCAAGAAAGTACAGAAGAATATACAGAAAAAATATTAAAAAATGATGTATATCTAAAAAGTTGTTTGAAAGAGGATAATATTGAAATTGATAATATTATTAATTTTAAACAGTATAATATAGTTGACAATGAGCGTCCAAAAGTATGTGCAGATAGACTAGATGGGGTGATATTAACAGGAATTTCGTGGACAAAGAATGTGAATTATGAAGATATAAAAAATATTATAAATGATATAGAAATTTATAATAATGAAATAGGTTTTAAAACGAAAAAAATTGCAAATAAAGTTTTAGAAATTAGTAAAAGTATAGATGTTTATTGTCATTCTAATGAAGATAACTATATGATGGAACTTTTAGCTTATATCACAAAATATGGAATTGACAATAGGTATATTACTTATGAAGAATTATATGTAAATAATGAAGAAGATTTAATTTATAAATTAAAAGAAGTAAAAGATTCGAAATTACTTGAATATTTTGAAAAATTTGAAAATATAACAATTGATGAAATACCAATTATTAATCTACCAAAAGTGAAAATAAGAGATTTGAATCCTTTAGTACAAGGAAAAAGAATAAAATAAAAAATTTTGTTTAGTAGATATATATTATAAAAATCCTGTATCTCATTAATATATAAAGAGATACAGGATTTTAAATGTTTAGTTATCGTCTGTTATTTCTTCAAAGCGATATTTTTGTTTTACATCTGGATATTTTTCGTGATCGACTTCTGATAAAAACATCTCTAATGGTCTTGCATATATTCCATCTTTATGATTAGTTTTTCCTTTATTATCCATACAATAATAAACAACTAATTCTTCTCCTGTTTCACTATGCTTTGCAGTAGTTATAACTAATGCTTTTGAACCTTTAAAATGTTTGTATAGAGTGTAAGGTTTAACTTCTCTCATTTGTGTCACCTTCAGTGATAAATAATAATAATAAGTGGTCTTGTTACGAACATATTATAGCATAATTTGATTTTTTTGCAATATAACTGTTGAAAATAGTACTAGATTATGCTATAAAAAGATTAGATTTAATAAGAAAGAGGTGCAAATAAATGAAAAAAGAAGAAATAACATTAAAGAATACAAAAGCAGAAATATTAGAAGCACTAAATGAGGCATTAGAAAGAGAAAAAAACATGGCAAAAATGAAATATGAACCAGAAAAAGAAGAAGAAAAAAAGAAATCAGAAAATGCCATAGAAGTAACAAGAGAGAATGTGGAACAGAAGATATTTTCAGAAGAATTAAATAATAAATTTAAAGATTTAGAATTGGCAATCAAGGCAGAAGAAGATAAGTTAAAAGAATTATATGGAATTGAAAAAGAATTGAGTAACTTGGTAGTTATTGTTAATGCCGGAAAAGATTATATGTTGAAATTAGAAAATGAAAAAAAGGTAAAAACAGAAGAAATAAATAATGATATAAAAGAGTTAGAAGAAAAATATAAAAACAAAATGGAAGAGTTAGAAAAAGAATATGAAACGAAAGCAAAGAACTTAAAAGTGGAAAGAGATAGAGAAATAGAAGAATATAATTATAAATTAAAAAGAGAAAGAGAAATCAGTAATAATAATTGGGAAGATGAAAAAATAAAAAGAGAAAAAATCTTATCAGAAAAAGAACAGAAGACAGAAGAACTTTTAGAAAAAGCAGAAAGAAATGATGAGCATATAAAAGAATTAGAGAAAAAAGTTGACGAAATTCCTGCATTGTTAGAGAAGGAATATGAAAGAGGAAAAAAAGAAGTAACAAATGAAATCCAGAAAGAAAATAAATATGCAACTGAATTGTTGAAAAAGGATTTTCAAAATATAATAGATAGACAGAATGATAAAATAGAATCATTAAAAGAAGAAGTACAAAAATCTAATACAGAAAAAGAATCATTGCAAAATAAATTAGACCAAGCATATAGCCAAATTAAAGAAATGGCAACTAAAACTGTTGAAGCAACTGGTGGAGTGAAAATTCTTGGAAATAATGCAAATGAAGGTAATAAATAGATAAAAAATAAAATGAGTCCTAAGCTTTGTCAGAATGGGACTCATTTAGTATGAACGGAATATTCATACTGATTTTCTATTGATTATAAGAGTGACAATAAAATTAAATAATTTATTTATATATCAACATTTCAGACTACTTTAAAAAATTAGGTCTAAATTATAACCATAAATGATAAAAATTAATTAAATTTTAATAAATTTATATATGCAAAAAGTAAAAAGTGTGATATAATGCATGAGAAGTTAGGTGAGAAAAATGAATTTAGAAGAGATAACAGAATTTGTAGATAATAAAATAGACAAAGACAGTTCAAAAATAGTAATTGGTTTTTATGAATTAAAAGTAAGAAGAAATTTAACAGATGCAGATGTTTTAAATGCATTATATTTAATTTCAACAAGACTGATGAATTTAGGATATAAAGTATATAAAACAAACGAAAAATATACATTTAAAGATAAGGAGTATGAAGTTCAATCAAATGAATTGCTTGTAGCAATAAAAGAATAGATGAAATAAAATTTGAGATATAAAACTTAAAATTATCTCAAATTATTTTTATATTGTATGTAGATAAAAAACATATATATTTCTTTACTTTTTGGTGATTTTACTATATAATAAACAAAAATAAAAAAAGGAGAGATTTTAATGCAAGAAAATCAAAACAATAATCAAGAACAGGAATTAGATATAAATCATCTAATGCAAATAAGAAGGGAAAAATTAGCAGAATTACAATCACAAGGAAAAGATCCATATGAAATCACAAAATTTGATAGAACAAACACAGCGGGAGAGATAAAATCAAATTATGAAAAATTCGAGCAAAAAGATGTAACAGTAGCAGGAAGAATAATAGCAAAAAGAATAATGGGAAAGGCATCATTTTGTACAATCCAGGACTGTGACGAAAAAATTCAAAGTTATGTTAGCATAAATGATCTAGGAGAAGAAAACTATAAAGCATTTAAAACTTGGGATATAGGAGATATAATCGGAATAACAGGATTTGTGTTTAAGACAAGAACAGAAGAAATATCTGTACATGCAAAAGAAGTAAAATTACTTTCAAAATCATTAAGACCATTACCAGAAAAATTTCATGGATTAAAAGATCCAGATTTAAGATATAGACAAAGATATACAGATTTAATAGTAAATCCAGAAGTAAAAAAATCATTTGAAATAAGAAGTAAAATAATAAAAGAAATAAGAAAAATATTAGATGAAAAAGGATATTTAGAAGTAGAAACACCTATATTAAATACAATATCAGGAGGAGCAACAGCTAGACCATTTATAACTCACCATAATTCCCTAAATATAGATATGTATTTAAGAATAGCTTTAGAATTAAATTTAAAAAGACTAATAGTAGGTGGGTTTGACAAAGTATATGAATTAGGAAGAGTATTTAGAAATGAAGGAATGGACATAAGACACAATCCAGAATTTACAGAATTAGAATTATATTCAGCGTACCAAGACTATCATGATATGATGGATATCACAGAAGAACTATTTTCAAGAACAGCAAAAGAAGTTTTAGGAACAACAAAAATAACATATCAAGGTCAAGAAATTGATTTAGCACCAGGATGGAAAAGAATTTCAATGATAGACTCAATAAAAGAAGTAACGGGGATAGATTTTAATTCAATAAATACAGATGAAGAAGCAGTTCAACTAGCAAAAGAAAAAGGTATAGAGATACCAGATAAAACAAAAGAAACAAGAGGAGATGTAATAAGTTTATTTTTTGACGAATATGTAGAAGAAACTTTAATACAGCCAACATTTATATATGACTATCCAGTAGAAATATCACCACTTGCAAAAAAATCAGTGAAAGATAAAAGAATGACAGAAAGATTTGAAGCTTTCATAGCAGGAAGAGAATATGGAAATGCATTTTCAGAATTAAATGATCCAATAGACCAATATGAAAGATTCAAAAAACAAGTAGAAGCAAGAGAAGCAGGAGATGAAGAAGCAGGAATGATGGATGAAGATTATATTCAGGCTTTAGAAATTGGATTGCCACCAACAGGAGGATTAGGAATAGGAGTAGACAGGTTTGTAATGCTTTTGACAGATTCTGCATCTATAAGAGACGTTTTGCTATTCCCTACTATGAAACCTAAAGATAAAGATAGGGATTAGGGGACGTTCCTTAAAATCCCTTCTAGGAGGGATTTTGGGGACGGTCCTTGAATTTGTGCGACAGGCATGTCGTTTAGCTAATCGGTGAAAGTCCGTAGTAGGGGTAGATATCGCCAACTACATAGAGAAGCACAAGCTATCCATCGTGAGGTGGAAGTGGAGGAAGTGTGTATCAAAAT
>CALXSO010000102.1 GCA_944391155.1 uncultured Clostridia bacterium | reverse complement strand
AAAATAAAGTTTATTCCAACAAAAACTTGCAATTTCCATATAATTTATATATAATAAGAAAAAAATTCGAAGGGGGAAGAATTGTGTCATGTATGAAAGAAGTGCAATTGTACTAGAGAGATATTTTAACTATTTATTTGGACTTCAAAAAGAAATAAATCTTAGAACAAATTACCAAAATTACAATTCTCTAGTAGAAGAACTACAAAAATATCAAGCAACATTAGAAGAAGAAGAACGAGTAATCAAATCATTTGATGAAATAGCAACAAAAATACAAGAGATACAAAAGAAACAAGAAAAATTAAGTGGAATGAATATTAAAATAGAAGAAGAAAGAAATAGATTATTTAGTAGTCTTGACGAATCACCTTCTTTGATAGAAAAAAAATTAGAAAAAATAGAAAATACAATTGAAAGTAATACAAGTAATTTAATCAATTTAAGGGATCAATTTATAGATGCACTAAAAGAATTTTCAGAAAGACAAATAGAAAGAAATAAATGTTCAAGAACAAAAAGATTAGTAGAAACAAATCATATATCATATGTAAAACAAGTCACAGAAGAAATTCAAGCAATAGATATGTCAGATATAAAAAAAGTAAAAATGTTTTTAACAAATGATAGTACAGATGTAAAAAAAGAACTAATCAAAACAATGTCAGAAAATGGTAAAAATGAAAAAATTAAATTTGATGAAAATGTAATAGAAAAAGCAGTAACAATGAGAATAGATATTGCCCAGAAAGAAGCAGAAGCATATTTACTTGCATATGACAAGATGAGACGACTATTAGGAGAAATTGAAAATGATACACTAAAAATCTCAAAATATCAAAAAACATATAGAGATTTAAGTGTGAAATTTGCATTTTTAGAAGCAGAAAAAGAATATATAGTAGGATTTTTAGACAATGAAAGAATGACAGTTATAAATGGAAACAAAATACATACTAAAATGATGAAAGAGGCATGCGAAAATTTTGATTTAGACATAACACAAATAAAAAATCTATATGATCTTGTATTAAGAGAAATTGCAGGAAAATCAACCAAAAAAGCATATAATGAATTATATAATAAGACATACTTACAAGAAATTGAAGATAAAGAAAAGAATTTTGAAGAAGAAGTAAATCATATGAAAATTCAAGGAACAGTTATAAATTCTAATTATTGGAGAATTGAAGGAATAAAAAATATATATGAAGTATTCCAAAAAGAAATTAGCGAAAAATTTGAAAAAGATCTATCAGAATATAAGATAGAAGAACCAGAAGAAAAAGAAGATATCAACATATTTGGAGAAAATGGAGATATTTTAGACTTAGAAGAAAAAGACGATTTAGATGATAATTTTTATGATGAAGAAAATGATAGTGAAATAGAAGAAGACGTATATGAAGAAAGTGAGAATGAAAATAATAACTATGAAGATGACAAAATAGAAGATGATGAATACTATGATGATTCGGAATATGATGATTTTGATGAATACAGTGAAGAAGATGAAAGTGATTATGAACTAGACGAAGAATATGAAGATGAATATGAAAATTCAAAAGAAGAATATGAAGATGAAGAATACGAAGACGAAGAATATGAAGACGAAGATTACGAAGACAGAGGATATGAAGACGAAGAATACGAAGACGAAGAAGACGAAGATGAAGAATACGAAAAAGAAGAATATGAAGATGAAGAAGACGATGAAGAAGATGAAGAAGACGATGAAGAAGATGAAAGAACAGCCAAAATCACATCAAAAGTAAAAAGAGGAAATATAGATGATAGACTAGCAAAATATAAAGAAAAAATGAATGATGATAAACATAGCAAAGGAATTTTAGGATTTTTTAAAGATAGAAAAAATAAATAAACTAATTTTCACAAAATATTTTGAAAATAAGAAGGTGAGAATATGACAATAAAGCAAGCAATGGAAAAAGGAGCAATAGAATTAAAAGTAGGAAACATAGAAACACCAAAATTAAAATCTAGACTTTTGATGCAATATATTTTAAAAGAAACAAGACAATATATAATTGTACATGATACAAAACTACTAACAGAAAGACAAGAAAAAAATTATTTTTTAGCAATAAAAAAACTAAAAAATGGAATACCAATAGAATATATTACTCACCAAAAAGAGTTTATGAAATTGAATTTCTTTGTAAATGAAAATGTTTTAATTCCAAGACAAGACACAGAAATATTAGTTGAAGAAGTTATAAAAATAGCAAAAAAAACAAAAGCAAGAAAAATATTAGACTTATGTACAGGAAGTGGAGCAATTGCAATTTCTCTTGCAAAATATTTGCCAGAAAGTGAAGTCACAGCAATAGATATAAGCCATAAAGCAATACAAATGGCAAAAAGAAATGCAATTTTTCATAAAGTAGAAAATAGAATTACTTTTTTAGAGTCAAATTTATTTGAAAATTTACCAGATCAAAAATATGACATAATTGTTTCAAACCCACCATATGTCAAACGAGATATCATAAAAAAATTAGATAAACAAGTACAAAATGAGCCATATATAGCATTAGATGGTGGTTATGATGGTTTGGATTTTCACAGAAAAATTATAAAACAGGCATATGAATATTTAAAATATAATGGATATTTATGTCTAGAAATTGGATTTGATCAAAAAGAAGAAGTTACAGAACTAATAAAAAACGAAGGTCAATATTCTAAAGTTATTTGCAAGAAAGATTTATATGATAATGACAGAGTAATCATAACAAAAGTTATATAAGGAGAAAAAATATGTCTTTTTCAACAGATGTCAAGCAAGAGCTAAGTAAAGTAAATAATTTAGCAGATAAAAAACAGGTTAAATATGAATTATTAGGATATTTAACAACATATAATACACATATTATTAACTCAAAAACAATAAGATATGCAACAGAAAGTGATTATAATATAAATAGATTTTCTAAATTATTAGATAACTTAAGTTTAGAACATAAAATAGAAATCGAAGGAAATTTATTCGTGATTACATTTAAATTTCAAAAAATAAGTGAAATAAAAATTGAAGAAAAATCTATAATAATAAGCATAAATTTATTTTCAGAAGATATAAAAGAAGAATATATAAAATCATTTATAAGAGGAACATTTCTTGGATCAGGTTCAATAACCAATCCAGAAGTTGCATATCATCTAGAGATAAATTTTAACAGTAAAAGAAATTCAGATTTATTAGAAAAGCTACTTAAAAAATCAAATATAGAAGTAAAAAGATTCTCTCAAAAGAGTAAACACTCAATATACATAAAAGAAGGAGAAGAAATCTCAAAAATATTAGCATTGATGGGAGCTAGCAAAGCGGTTTTAAAATTTGAAGATATTAGAATAAAAAAAGAAATGAGAGGAAAAGTAAATAGATTAGTAAATTGTGAAACAGCAAATTTAACAAAAATAATAAATGCATCTGTTGAACAAATAAATGCAATAAAAAAATTAAAGGAAAATGGAAAATTCTCAAAATTAAATGATAACTTAAAAGAAATAGCAAATTTAAGATTAGAATATCCAGACATATCTTATGAAGAACTTGGAGAAAAATTAAAAAATCCTGTAGGAAAATCTGGAGTAAATTACAGATTAAAAAAGATAATTGAAATAGCCCAAGAAGGAGAAGACTAAATATGAAAAAAGAAATAGGAATATACATACATATTCCTTTTTGTTTAAAAAAATGTTACTATTGTGATTTTATTTCATTTCCAAATAAAAAAGAATATGAAGAAGAATATTTTAAAAAACTTAAACAAGAAATTGAATCACAAAAAGAAGTATTAGAAAAGAGCAATGTAACAACAATATATATTGGAGGAGGAACTCCATCTATCGCAAAAAGTAAAAATATTGCAGAAATAATTAAGTTAATTAAAGAAATAATATCAAACAATTCCAAAGAATTAGAGAAAATAGAAACAACAATTGAAATTAACCCAGGAACAGTAACAAAAGAAAAACTAAAAGAATATTACAATATAGGAATAAACAGAATAAGTATAGGCTTGCAATGCACACAGGATAGATTATTAAAAACAATAGGAAGAATCCACAACTATAATGAATTTTTAGATGCATATTTATTAGCAAGAAAAATTGGATTTAAAAATATAAACATAGATTTAATGATAGGTCTTCCTGGGCAAGATATAGAAGATATAAAAGATTCAATTGAAAAGATTATAAGTTTAGAACCAGAACATATTTCTGTTTATTCTTTAATAGTAGAAGAAAATACAAAAATGGCAAAATTAATAGAAGATGGAATTTTAAAATTACCTGATGAAGAACAAGAAAGAATGGAATATAATTATGTAAAAAACAAGTTAGAATTAGCAGGATATGAACACTATGAAATATCAAATTTTGCAAAAAAAGGGTATTATTCTAAACACAATTTTAATTGCTGGAAACAAAAAGAATATATAGGATTTGGAATTGCCGCACATTCATATTATGAAAATATAAGATTTTCAAACACGGAAAATTTTTCACAATATTTAAATACTTCTTCGGAAGATTTCGAAAACAACAATATACCTAATTTAATAAAAAATATAAAAGAAAAAAATATAGCAAATAAAACAAAAATAATTGAAGAAATACAGGGAGAAGAAGACAAAGAAAAAGAATATATGTTATTAGGACTAAGAACTTTAAAAGGTATTTCAATAACAGAATTTAAACAAAAATTTGGAAAAAATCCAATTTATTTATTTAGAAAAGAACTAGAAGAATTAGTGAATGAAGAGCTAATAGAAATTGATTTAGACTATATTAGATTAACAAGAAAAGGATTAGATTTAGCAAATATCGCTTGGGAAAAATTCATATAGTTTTAAAAATAATAAATCTACTTTAAATAGTTTTTTAATTAAAAAAGCGATGTAAATTTTACTTAATTTGAATAATAAAATATAATTATTGATAGGAGTTTATAGGTAAATCCTTTATAAAAACCTAAATATATTATTGCAAGGAATAAAACATGGAAAAGAAACTAGAATGGAGAAGATTAGATAACTCAGCAAAAATTTTTCCTATTTCAGCAGGAAAAAAATACAGTACAGTATTTAGATTATCTGTAGTTTTAAAAGAAAAAATAAATCCAAGAATATTAGAAAAAGCAGTTAATATAGCATTAGAAAAGTATAAATATTTTAAAGTAAGAATGAAAGAAGGTTTTTTTTGGAATTATTTTGAATATAACCCTAAATCTCCAATTATAGAAGAAGAAAAGGAATATCCATGCAAATATATAGAACCAAGTAAAAATCATCAATATCTATTTAAAGTTACATATTTTGATTGTAAAATAAACATAGATATATTTCATACATTAACAGATGGAAATAGTGGCGTGATTTTTTTTAGAGAAATAATATATAATTATATAGAACTATCACATCCAGACAAATTCAAGGAAGAATTAAGAACTGTGAGAAAAGTTGATATATCAACAGAAGATAGTTATATAAAAAATTATGATAAAAAAGCAAAAGGAAAACCATCAACAAGAAAGGCATATAAATTAAAAGGAAGAAAAATAAAATTAGGAGCAATATCAGCTATTCATGAAATAATAGATTTAGACAAATTAAAACAAGAATGTAAAAATCAAAATGCGACAATAACACAATATTTAACAGCTATTTTAATATATTGTATTTATACAGAAAACTATTTAAAAAATAAGAGCAAAAGACCAATAAAAGTCTGCATACCGATTAATTTAAAAAAATATTTTCCATCAAATACAATCTCTAATTTTTTTTCATATATGACTGTAGAAGCGGAGGTTGAAGAAAACAAACTAAAAACATTCGAAAAAATATTAGAATTTGTAAAAAAAGAATTTAAAGAAAAATTAACTCAAGAAGAAATACAAAAAACAATGTCAAACAATGTTAAATTAGGAATTAACCCATTCATTAAAGCAATACCACTATTTTTAAAGAAACCAATAGTTAGATTAAGTTATTTAGAAATAAGAAAATATACAACAACAACTTTTTCAAATATAGGAAGAATAGGTATAATTGGAAAATATCAAGAATATATAGAAGAATTTTTTATGTTGATTGCACCAGAACCTGTAGAAAAAATTAAATGTTCAGCATGTTCTTATGAAAATAAAATAGTGTTTACATTTACTTCAATATTAGATGATGCAAAAATAGAAAAGAAATTTTATGAATTTTTAAAGGAAAAAAATATTCCTGTAAAAATAGAAAGTAATGGTGTTTTAGATGTTATATCCTCAAAAATTAAGTAGTAAAAAAGGCAATACTTTAATAAATACATTTTTAATAAGTTCAATTATTATTGCAATTATATTAATAATAATAAATAAATTAACAACTCCACAAATTCATTGGGCAGCACTTGCAAATAGTGGGATTATTTATACTTGGCTCACTGTTTGGTATTCAATAAATAAAAATACAAATATAGCAGCACATGTAATGATACAAACCATTGCAATATCACTTCTTACAACATTTATAGATTATAGAATAGGATTTAAAGGTTGGTCATTTGAAATTTCAATTCCAATTATAATTATAATTGCCAATATAACAATGCTTATATTAACAATTGTAAGCCATAGAAGATATATAAGATATGCTATTTATCAATTAGTAATTTGTATATTTAGTTTATTACCATTATATTTTATTTATGAACATTTTATCTACCAATTTGTACTTAGTTATGTTGCTATAGGAATTTCAGTTATAAACTTTTTATTGACAATAATTTTATGTGCAAAAGATGTTAAAGAAGCAATTGTTAGAAAGTTTCATTTCTAGAAACAAAAGAAAAAGGGGATGATTATATTGGCAAGAAAAAAAGAAACGGGTCTTATTTTAATAAAAGATACAAAATTTGATAAAATTAGAAGAAAAATTTTGATGCTCTTTTGGGGAAAAGACTATGAAATTTTACAAAATTTTGAATCTATGTTTCAAATAAATAGACCTAAAAATGTTATTATTCCCAAAATCATTAAAGGTAGAGAAGATTAAATTTTTAAGTTAATAATTATTAATAATAAACATTGATGAATAATCAAATCATTTGATTATTAAATCAACATGTAAATAGTAATATAAATATAATATTATATTTTCCTAAACTCTCTACATAAAAAATAAAACAATAAAATTAAATAGAAGAGGTAATTTTAATGGATTTGAAAAATAGTATAATAAGTAAAAATATTAAGGATTTTACTTTAGTAGAGTTAAAAGAAGAATTAAAACAGATGGGAGAGAAACCATTTAGAGCAGAACAGATTTTTAAATGGTTATATGATGAAAGAGTTTCATCCTTCGAGGAAATGACAAATTTATCAATTAAACTGAGAAATAAATTAAATGATATCTACGAAATTAAACAATTTAAAATCTTAAAAAAACAAGTAGCAACAGATGGTACTAAAAAATATCTTTTTGATATTTTAGATGGAAATGCAATTGAAACCGTTTTAATGCAGTATCATCATGGATATAGCCTATGTGTTTCTTCTCAAGTTGGTTGCAAAATGGGTTGTAAATTTTGTGCATCAACAGGAATACCATTTGTGAGAAATTTGAGTTGTGGAGAAATTTTAGAACAGATAATGGCTGTAGAAAGAGATGAAAAAATTCGTATTTCTAATGTTGTATTTATGGGAATAGGTGAGCCTCTTGATAATTATGAAAATGTTGTAAAAGCTATCCATATGATAAATAATCCAAAAGGATTGAATATAGGGGCAAGGCATATTAGTATTTCAACAAGTGGACTGGTTCCAAAAATATATAAATTAGCTGAAGAAAATATTCAATGCACATTATCAATATCTTTGCATGCAACAACAGATGAGCAAAGAAGTAAAATGATGCCAGTAAATAATGCATATCCAATTAAAGAATTATTGCAAGCTTGCAAAGATTATATTGAAAAAACACATCGTAGAATTTCATTTGAATATGCATTAGCTAAAGAAAATAATGATAATTTAGAAGATGCCAAAAGATTAGTAAAATTGTTAAAAGGCATGCTTTGTCATGTTAATTTAATTCCTATTAATAAGATAGAAAATGGTACATTCACTAAAAGTTCAAATGAGAATATAATGAAATTTAGGGATTATTTAAATGATCATGGGATAGTTGCAACAATTCGAAGAGAATTGGGGTCTGATATTGATGCAGCTTGTGGACAACTTAGAAGAAAAAATTTAGAAGAAAAAATTTAAAAAACTAATTGACATAAAATACTAAAAATGGTATAATTAAGTAGAGTAAAAAATAAAAAGGAGGTAATTATTATGGATAGTAAAATTTTACATATCTTTACAAAAGTTGTTATAATATTAGCAGTATTAATATTATGTAGCTCTAGCTTTGTTAGTGCTTTTTCTTTTGGAATAAGAAATGACAATAACAAAACAAGTATGATAGGGTCACTAATTGATAAGTTATTTAACAACAACAAAGAATACAGTTTAGAAAACTTGAAAGAAGACTTAGAAAACATGAAAGCATTAGGAAACTTTGACATGAGCAAAATAACTGAATTAATTAACAAATTGCCAGCAGGGGAAAACAAAGACATAATGCAAGGAATAAAAGACATGTTTTCAAAATTTCCAGGAATTGATGGCGAAGGTGGAATAAAAACACTTTTAGATAAGCTTATCAATGCTGTAAAATCTTTATTAGGAGGACTAGGATCAAGCAGTGGTTTACCTGTAGAAGCTGAATCAATTTATATGGATGCACAAACTGCTGCAGAGTTTGCAGGTAATGAATATAAAGTAAAATTACATGCAAGTGTATATAAACATGTAGATGAAAACGGAAATGAAGATTCAGATAAATGGGCAGTATTAATACATCCATCTATGTTAAAAGGAGAAAGTATAGCTAAAAAAATAGGCCCATACTACTATGAAAAAGGATATAATATTATAGCACCAGATTTAAGAAGCTTTGGTGAAAGTGAAGGAGAAGTTGCTTTAGGATTCTTAGAGAGCTTGGACACATATGATTGGTTAAATCTTTTAAATAAAGAATATAATACTAGCAAAGTTATAGTTCATGGTGTATCATTAGGAGCAGCAACTACAAACTTCTTATCTGGTATAGATGAATTTATAAATAACGGACCTACAAAAATTAATACTCAAATAAAATCACTAAGAGAATTAAATGTAATAGGACTTGTAGAAGATTGCGGATATACAGACATGACACAATTTGCAAATGAAAGTTTCTTACTAAACATGAATATAGGTTTAACAGAAGATAACTTTGAATATTATAGTGATGCAACAAATAGTTTAAAATACTGTGACTTACCAATGCTAGTAATACATGGAACAAACGATACAACAGTTAAACCTGAAAATGCTACTACAGTAGTAAATACAGTAAAAGGAGAAACAGAATATTGGTCAATTGAAGGTGGACCTCACGCAGGAATAATTATGGGACTAAATGGTGAAGAATATAAAACACATGTACAAAACTTCATTGATAAATACGAAAACACTGTAACAAAACCTTCTACACCAACAGAGGATGAAGAAGACAAACCTACACAAAAACCAGAAGAAGACAAACCTGAAGAAGACACAGAAACAGGAGGATTCTTCAATAAAATAATAAATGCTTTAAAATCACTAGTAAGTAGAAGATAAAGAATAGAAAAAATAAAATAAAGCAAAAGGAAATCCTTAAAATAGGATTTCCTTTTTTCATGTACAACAAGAAAGATTACTTATAAAAAGACCCGCGGAAGTCATACTGATGCAGCTTTGCTACCTTCCTTATATAGATAATTATAAAATAATGCAAATTAATCCTCCACTACCTTCATTAACAATTCTTTCCAAAGTTTCTTGTAGCTTGATTTGTGCATCTTCAGGCATTTTAGAAAGTTTAGTTTGAAGACCTTCATTTACAAGTTCATGTAAACTTTTACCAAAGATATTAGATTCCCAAATTTGTTTTGGATCATTTTCAAAACCCGAAAGTAGATAATTAACTAATTCCTCAGATTGTTTTTCAGAACCAACAATAGGAGAAACTTCAGTAGTAACATTAGTTTTTATCATATGAATAGAAGGAGCAGTGGCTTTTAATTTTACACCAAACCTAGACCCTTGTTTTACCATTTCAGGTTCTTCCAAAACAAGCTCATCAATTGAAGGTGTAACTATACCATAACCTTTAGCATTAACTTCCTCTAAGGCATAAGCAATTTTATCATATTTTTGCTTTGTAGAAGAAAGTTCACTAATTATGCTAAATAAATCTCCTTCATTATCAATTTGTACCTTTGTTATTTCTGATAAAATTTTGTAAAACAATTCTTCTTTTAATTCAACTTTTATATTAACGTTTCCTGTACCAAGTTGAATATTTTCTAAAATAGTTTTATTTATAATATCAGTAGAAGAAATAGTAGGTATGCAAGAAGAGACATCCTTTAAAACAGATACATTTGTAAAAGCATTTTTTATTTCTGCTAGTAGTTGATTTTTTAATGGATGTTCATTTGAAAGTCCGTCAATCCACCTAGGAAATTTTATAGCAATTCTATTTACAGGAAATTCATATAAAATTTTTGAAAATATATTATTAATATCTTCTAAATTTAAATTTGCACAATTTAAAGGGATAACACTATTATCATATTTCTCTGATAATTTCTGTGCTAATTCTTGAGTAAACTTAGAATCAGGATCAGCAGAATTTAGTAGAATTAAAAATGGTTTATTAATTGACTTTAATTCTGAAACTACTCTTTCTTCAGCTTTAATATAATCCTCTCTAGGAATATCTGTAATACTTCCATCAGTTGTAATAAGTATTCCTATTGTAGAATGTTCTTCAATAACTTTTTTTGTTCCTATTTCAGCTGCTTTTTCAAAAGGGATTTCATCATCTGACCAAGGTGTTTTAACCATTCTAGGCATATCATCTTCAAGATAACCAATAGCATTATCTACTAAATAACCAACACAATCAACTAATCTAGTTTTAAATTTTAATTGATTATCAAGTGTTATTTCAATAGCCTCATTAGGAACAAACTTTGGTTCTGTAGTCATAATTGTTTTTCCACCAGCACTTTGTGGTAATTCATCTTTAGCTCTACTTTTTTTGTACTCATTGTCAATATTAGGAATAACTAATAAATCCATAAATTTTTTTATGAAGGTAGATTTACCAGTTCTTACAGGCCCCACCACTCCTACATAGATATCCCCATCTGTTCTTTTTGCGATGTCTTGATACAATTTCGTATTTTCCATCTATATACCCTCCTTTAGATTTCAAGAAATGTTTGTACTAATAACTTAATAAATGTATATTAAAAAATTTTTTTATTATTACAAGTTTTATAAAAAAAATTGACAAATTAAAAATATTGTGATAAAATGGCAAAAAGATTTTGTATAAAAAATTGCAAAATGATCAAAGTAAAAAATAAAATTATGAAATAATTAAAATATTAGATTAATAAAATATATTAAATCAATTTATAAAGTAGAAACAATTAATAATAACAAAAGAGGATACAAGTGAATAAAATATATATAAAGAAACACGTAAAAACATATAACAGAAGGGAATGAAATTAATGGATAAATTACAAGATGTTATTGAACTTTTAAAAGAATATAAACAAGAACATATAATAAATTGGATAAACAAATTGGATGAAAATAAAAAAAAAGAAATTATAGAACAAATAAAACATATTGATTTTCATCAAATGACAGAATTATTTGAAAATACAAAAAAAGAAGTAGAAATAAAAGAAAATAAAATTGAAGCAATAAAATATATTGACAAAGAAAAATTAACTATTATAGAAGAAGAAGAATTAAAAGAATTAGGAGAACAAATTATAAGAAAAGGTGAATATGCTGTAGTAACAATGGCTGGAGGGCAAGGAACAAGATTAGAACATACTGGACCAAAGGGAACATTCAAATTAGATGTGTACGGAAAAGGTAAATATTTATTTGAAATATTAGCGGAAAATTTAAAGGAAGCAAATAAAAATTATGGAGTTACGATACCTTGGTACATAATGACAAGTAAAGAAAACCATCAAGAAACATATGATTTTTTAGAAAAAAACAACTATTTTGGTTATGACGAACAAGATGTAATACTATTTAAACAAGGAGAATTACCATTATTAAATACAAAAGGAAAATTACTAATCAATAAAAATGGATTAATAAAAGAAGCATCTGATGGTAATGGAGGAGTATTTTCATCTCTACGTACAACAGGAGCATTATCTGATATGAAAGAAAGAGGAATAAAATGGATTTTCATTGGAGGGGTTGACAATGTTCTGTTAAAAATGGCAGACACTACACTACTAGGATTAGCAATTAAAGAGAAAGTTCAAATTGCTTCAAAATCAGTAGTAAAAGCAAACCCACATGAAAAAGTAGGAGCATTTTGTAAAATGAATGGGCATCCTAAAGTTATAGAATACTCTGAATTGCCTGAAAAAATGGCAGAAGAAGTTGATAACAATGGAGAACTAAAATATGGAGAAGCTCACATAATGTGTAATTTATTTACAATAGATGCAATAGAAAAAATTAGTAAAGAACCATTAATTTATCACAGTGCATTAAAAAAGAATACATATTTAGATGAAAACGGAAGAGAAGTTGTTCCAACAGAAAAAAATTCCTATAAATTTGAAGCTTTTATATTTGACGCGTTTGAATTTTTTGACGATATAGCAATTTTACGCGGAAAAAGAGAAGACGATTTTGCACCAGTGAAAAATAAAGAAGGTGTAGATAGCCCAAAAACAGCAAAAGAGTTATATGAAAAATTTTGGGAACGAAATAAAGTTTTAACAACATACTAAAGGAGACTTTTTATGGAAGAATGTAAAATAGAAAACTTATATAATTTAAATGAAACAATAGCAAAAGAATTATTTAAAGATGCTATATATCCTTGGGAAATTTTACCTAAAATTGAAGAATTTATAATCAAATTAGGAAACAAATTAGATTCTGAAATATATGAAAAGATAGATGAAAATATTTGGATAGCAAAAACAGCTAAAATTGCTAAAAGTGCATCAATAACAGGACCAGCAATAATAGATGAAAATGCAGAAATTAGGCATTGTGCTTTTATTAGAGGAAAAGCAATAATAGGAAAAAATACAGTTGTTGGAAATTCTACAGAACTAAAAAATGTAATTTTATTTAACAATGTACAAGTACCACACTATAATTATGTAGGAGATTCAATTCTAGGATATAAAGCTCACATGGGAGCTGGATCAATAACATCTAATGTAAAATCAGATAAGAAATTAGTTGTAATAAAAAATGGAATTAACCAAATAGAAACAAAAATGAAAAAAGTAGGAGCAATGATAGGAGATAATGTAGAAATAGGATGTGGAAGTATTTTAAATCCAGGAAGCATAATTGGCAAAAATACAAATATATATCCATTAGTAAGTGTTAGAGGTGTAATTCCAGAAAATAGCATATATAAAGGAGAAAATCAAAACGAAATAGTCAGTAAATATTAATAACTTGTGCAAAAGATAATTTAAGAAAACTACTTATGATATCATAAAATAAGATAATAAAATGTTAATAGATAGATTTCGGCAAAATAATTGAGTTTTTAATAGTTCTTGCAAACAAAAAATATATATATCAATCATATAACTATTTAAAAAATCAAAATAAAAAATAGAAAATAAAAAGCAAAAATAAAAATAAAAAATCAAAAATAGAAAATAAAAATCAAAAATAGAAAATAAAAATAAATAAAAAATCAAAAATTTCAATATAAATATTTAAAATTTTACAAATTCAAATTATAAGAATTATAGAAAGTTAATTTAGTAAAAGCAACCCCTAATTATTAAATATATAATTTAATAATCAGGGGGCTTTTTGAGTTTACTATCTTTTTTTCAGTATTTTATTTGAAATTAAAAAAGATATGTTGCATTACATAGCCTGTTTTCCAGGTAGAAAATAATCAATAACACCATATATTAAAGCACCTATAATAGCTGCCATCCAAGAAATAGAGTATCCTGCCACAAAAAATTGAGTAACGTAAAGAGTTATTGCTGCTAATGCAAATCCTACAAAACCTTTACCAAATGGACTTGCATGCAATCCAGTAAATTTTACAACAAGATAATCTATAGCTGTTAAAACAACAGCAGCAAGTAGCAAAGTCCAGATATTATTGATTGTAAAACCAGGTGTAAAGAAAGCCGTAATTGCTAAGACCACTGCGGCTCCAATTAGTCTTCCTACTATTTGTACAACTGTAGAGCCACCTGTTTTTACATTTGAATCCGTATTTGACATAGTGTTCAACCTCCTTGGTTTAAATTTCGTAATGTAAAAATTTGAAGTCTAAAATTATTATTTACAAAACAAATAAAAATATTCAAAATTAGTAGTATAAAAAAAGGTGAATTTGTAAAAAATAGAAAAAAATATATTTGAAAAAAAGGTGAAATTAATGTTAATAACTTTTTTTAGAGCAATTATATTATATATTTTTGTATTAATAGTAATGAGATTAATGGGAAAAAGAGAAATAGGGCAACTACAACCATTTGAACTTGCTATTTCAATTATGATTGCAGATTTATCGACAATTCCAATGGCAGATATTGGAATACCAATTTTTAATGGAATTATTCCAATTTTAGGATTATTACTTATGCATTTAATAATATCAGTACTTAATCTAAAAAGTTTAAAAGCAAGAGAAATAATGTGTGGAAAACCTAGAATTTTAATCTATAGAGGAAAAATTGATGAAAAAGCACTAAAAAAAGAAAGATTTACAATAAATGAATTACAAGAAAGACTAAGAGGAAATAACATAGTTAATATTTCTGATGTTGAATATGCAATATTAGAAACAAGTGGGCAAGTAACAGTAATACAAAAACCAGAGAAAAGAAATACCATTCCAGAGGATTTTAATATTTTTCCAGAATATGAAGGAATTACTTATGATCTAGTAATAGATGGAAAAATAATGGAGAAGAACTTAGAAAGATTAGGAAAAAATTATGAATGGTTAGAAAAAGAATTATCAAAAATGAATATAAAACCAGAAGAAGCTCTTATTGCTACTTTAGATGGCAAAGGAAAAATATTTTGCCAGAAGAAAGGAGAATAAGAAATAAATGAAAAAAGAGTTAATAATTTGTATAGTAATTATTATTTTAATTATATTAGGAAATATACTAACAGAAAAATATACTTCAAATTCTGCAAAAATAATTTTAGATAGTTTGAGTAATTTAAAAGAAAATATTATGAATGATTTTCATAATGTTGATAGAGAAAAAGTTTTAGAAGAAGTAAAAAATATAAAAGATGAATGGAAGAGTTTCTACTATTTAATGGCATACTATATTGAACATGATGAATTAGAGAAGATAGAAACGAGTTTAATAGGAATAGAAAGTTATATAGAATCAGAAGAATATGGTGAAGGAATTGCAAAGATAGATGAAACTGCTTTCATATTGCAACATATAGAAAAGAAATATAATGTAAGCTTGCAAAATATTTTTTAAAAAGAACTTTTAGGAGATTTACTTTAAGTCTTTTTTTCTTTTTTTTTAAAACTCATCAAAAATAGAAATTATTTAAAGTTTATTTAATCTCCATAGCTAATTG
>CALXSO010000101.1 GCA_944391155.1 uncultured Clostridia bacterium | reverse complement strand
GTGCAAATATGAGGAAATGTATGATGAATGAAAGATATTTAGAATCTGTATTAGAATATTATTGCCATACTCAAATGGAAGAATATGGCAATTTGTAATATTTTTGTAATATGATTAAATTTCCCTGTGAAGTTTAAGTATATACAAGTAATTACGTCAATTGAAAAAGCTATTATGCTACTGTTCAGTATGGCAGAAAAATAATACATCCGAAAAGTTGGTATATAAATATTTTTTTGCCAAAGACATATGAGAAGACTTCATCTATGTTTTAGACAATAAATATTTATATACCAACCTTTGAGAGCACCCTACAAAACCAACTCTGAATTATAACTAATTATGTTCAACTAAAATCGGATATCCTTCCTCTCCTAATTCCCATCTCGCCCATTCTGTATTTTGTCCTATATTATCATTTAACATATCAACAAAGGATGAGTTATTCTGTATACTAACTTTTATTATCCCTTCTTCTGTAGCCCCTACATTATTTGATTTATTCTCATCATAATATACATTTTTTATAGTAATTATTTTTTCAGTGTCACCATCATTATTAGGAATAACCCCAATTATTGCTTTATCACTTTTCGATGCACTATAACTATTTTCTATATTCACTGTTATTTTTTTTGCAATTCTTCCTACACTTCCTAGTATTCCCGCATAATTTGTTTCGCCTAAAACAAAACAATTTTGTATATTCAACCCAAGTTCCTGGTCATTAGCACCACCTTCTAAGATGTTAACTATTCCGCTTGTACAGATTCCAATATTATATGAGTTTACTATTTTAATAAATCCATATCTTATATAAGCCACAATTCCTCCTTGAACCTCTCCTTTGTTACTACAACCAAAAATTTCTATATCTGCACTAGCACAACCTATAATACCGCCAGACATATTTCCTATTATCTTACCTTCATTTTTACAATTCTTAATGCTTGGTTTTTCACATCTAGCAAGAAAACCAATTATACCCCCTGCACCACCATAAGAATAAGACAGACTTGTTATTTGTATATTTCCATAATTTTCACAGTTTATAATTTCACAACTATTTTGGTTTACTACACCAGCACAACCAATAATTCCTCCTACACCATTTGCTCCTATTACATTAGCTCTGTTTACACAATTTTCTACTTTTTTAACTGCTTCACCAATTATTCCTCCTGTATGCCAATTTCCTTTTATTTCTCCTGTAATTTCTAAATTACAAATTATTGTATTCTGCCCACTTCCTCTTCCAAACAATCCAGTATAAGTACTTGTTGTATCATTATTTATATAAACATTTTCAATTTTATTATTTTGTCCATCAAACTCTCCATAAAAAATTTCTTTATATCCAATAGGTCTAAATCCTAATCCAGTTGATAACTCATTAATTAATACATTACCATCATCTATTTCATTAATATCTCCAAAATCTATTCTTTTACTATCTATATATGATGCCTTTGATTTTAAATTTAGACTTTTTGTTAATATAATTTTTGTACCTACATTAATAGTTTTTGAGTCTTTTGCATCTATTAATTCTCCATTTTGATATACTTTTCCAGTTCTATTTACCATGTTTGAAAATGCTACTAAATCTTCAACACAATTTATTTGATATGGTTTTTGGTTACCGTCTAAATCATTTCCTTCTTCATCTTTTGTTATATCTCCTGGGTATAAATCTTTTACTGCTTCTAATTCTCCTGCTATATTTCCATATTTATCTACAATATAAAATCTTTCACTTTCCTTGAAAAAAACTTCAAATTCTTCTCCTATATCTGTAACTTCTGCTTTTCCTCCTGTATTACCATCAATTGATTCTTGAAATTCTTCCTCTTCTAAATTTCCTCTATTATTTTTTGACATTGCTTGCACTACTGACCTATCTATAATTTCTTTTTCATTTGCTTTTTCTGTTTCTTCTTTTGCTTCTCTTGTATTTTTTATTAATCCATTTTCTCCTGTAAGTTGTGATATTGTTATTCCTGCTAATATTAATAAAATAATTATTGTTACTGATAGTGCAAGTATTGTTATTCCTTGGTCTTTTCTTATTTTATTTTTCATAACCTTCAACCCTTTCTTCTGTTTTTTCTTCAAGTAAGTTACTTAAAGAATTTTCTGAAAGTTTTGAAAAGGTCACATTTCTAATGTATTAATGACATTTTCTATATTAATTTTTGAAGGTTTTATAATTTAAAATTTATTTTTATAAAATATATTGCATAACTTGATTTCGAAGTTATTTATTGATACAATTTATTAAAATTATGTTCTTTAAGTAACTTACTTACAGAAGTTATTTATTTTTTTTCAATATATTTTTCCTTTATTTCTTGAATTTGCTTTCTTGTTATTCCTGATATTTCTATTATAAAATCTTCACTTATATTTCTTTTTAACAATTCAACAACAATTTGTATTTTTCCTTGCATTTTTCCTTCTTGCCTTCCTTCTTGTCTTCCCAATTTTCTTCCTTCTAATTTTCCTCTCTTAAATTCTCTATCATATGATTTTCTTATTAGTTCTTCTACTGCCATCTCTCCCTTTCCCTCCTTTTCTCTTAATTTCTCTGCTATTTCTTTTATTTCTTCTTCGTTTAGACTTGGCAAAAATATATAATATATTATTCTTTTCAATATTTCTTCCTCTTCTTTTGTGTACTTCTTTCTTATTATTCTCTCTATTTTTTCTATAAGCTCTTTTTGAGTTTTTGCCTTTTCTATTAACATTATTTTACTTAATATTCCTTCTTTCCTTATTAATTCTTCTTCTGTATAACTATTCACATCTACTATTTCATATTCTGCCACTCCTTTTCTTCCTATTCCTGGCAATTCTTCTTGCCTTTTCTCTATTTCTTTTTCTGCATTCCATTTTCTATTTCCCGTATATATTACTATTGCATATACTACTGGTATTTTATAATTTTTGTTTTTTAGCCTTTCTTTATCTATTGTTCTTTCTATTATTTCTTTGCTATATTCTAATATTCTATAACTCATTGAATAATCTATTTTTGATTGGTGCTCTATTAAAATTTTTTATCCTATATAAAATATCTGATTCTCTTGTTTTAAATTCCCTTGTTATATAACTTGTACTACATTCTTCTATTTCTTCTTTTCTTATTTCATTTTCTGTGTTTTTTAACTTATATACGTCATTTATTAGTCTTACTACTTCCTCTTTACTTGATAAAACTGTTTTTATTATTTTATCATGTGGTTGATTTATTTTTTCACTCGATTTTTTATCCTTTTCTATTGCTTATAGTCCTTCCTCCTATTCCGACTTTTATTTTTCTAATTTTTAGCTTCTGTTCTTAGTTTTTATTTTTAGTTTTACTTCTACTTTTTATTTTTAATTTTATTTCTACTTCTTTATTTCTACTTTTTATTTTAATTTTTGCCTTTATATTTGTTTTCATAATATAAATTAAAAATCAAAATATCAGTATTCAAATATACTTTTTTTGTAA
>CALXSO010000100.1 GCA_944391155.1 uncultured Clostridia bacterium | reverse complement strand
TTGCACTACTTAAAGTTTCATATTGTTTCTTATAATAATAAAAAGGTTGGGTCCAGTACAATACACTTTTACCCAACCTTTTTATTTTAGAAAATTTTTTACAATTCATTTTCATTTATCAATTTTTAGTATAAATAATTCTGTGGATTATATGCAACTCCATTTATACGAATTTCAAAATGCAAATGAGGTCCTGTTGAATTTCCTGTTGAACCAACTGCTGCAATTTTTTGACCTTGAGAAACTGTTTGTCCAACAGAAGCATATAAAGCATTACAATGTGCATAATATGTTTGAACTCCATTTGAATGAGTTATTACAATCATTTTTCCATATGAACCTTTCCATCCAGAAAAGGTGACTTTTCCAGATGATGCCGCAACTACTGGCGTTCCAGTAGAAGTTGCTATATCTAGCCCTGTATGTGCTGAACTTCTTATCCTACTAGATGCTGCAAATCTTGAAGTTATTATTCCTGAAACTGGTTTTATTAATGAAATGCCTAAACTAGCTTTTCCTCCAGAAATTTTTGTAGATGTATTAACTGTTCCTGAAGATGCTTTACTCTTACTTTTTGATGTGTCTGCAACCTGCACAACTTTAGTTGGTTTGATAAATAGTTTTGAAACAGCTTCTTCTGTAGAAACAAAATCTTTTAATTCTGTTTCATATTTTTCTGCAATAGTTATAGTATCTACATTTGTACTATTTTTTTCTTTGAGTTGATTTACTATAGTTTCAGCTTCTGTAAAATTAGAAACATATAGTTTTTCTTCTTGATTGTCTAATATGGCATAATATCTATAATATGGTATTCCTTGCTCTTTTACTTTATTATAAATTTCTTCATCATTAGCAACAATATCTTTTTTTAATAAACATAATTGATATTCTGGCATATTGTCTATTTGAACATAAGCAACATTTTCTCCATCACCATTTTTAACATAATCATTTATTTTATTTTGTAATTTTCCTTTGTTTTCCGTATATCCTATCATTTCACCATTCAATATTACTTTATATGTGGGTTTATATAAATATGCAACAACTCCTATTAATAAAAATGCTGCAATAATAATAAGTAATACACACTTAATAGAACGTTTTGTATGTAATATTAACTTTTTCAACATATCTATTTCTATCTCCTTTGTATATTTGATGTAATGATATTGTAATAATTATTTTTTTGCAACTTCTTTGAATGTGGATTTCCGTAGGTTTTTTTACTTTTTTTTAATTTATCTCTTTTTTATTTTATTTTTCTTCGTTTTTCGTTTTTTGTTTCCTTAAAATTTCTCTAAAAATATTAATTTATTATTTATATTATTAAAATTTAGTAATTTATTATTTATATTATTAAAAATAACTATTTATTACTTATATTATTAAAAATAACTATTTATTATTTATATTATTAAAAATAACTATTTATTATTTATATCATTAAAAATAGCTATTTATTATTTATATCATTAAAAATAGCTATTTATTATTTATATCATTAAAAATAGCTATTTATTATTTATATCATTAAAAATAACTATTTATTATTTATATTATAATAAAAATAGCAAATCTAGATTAGTTAGTTTCATCTAAATCTTTATATATATCTATATCCTTTCTTATCGTATACAAAAAAATCCATATAATACTAAGATAAGTGTCAATTTTCTTTTAAAAATAAAATTTTTATACTTTTTTGCTTTAAACTTATACAATTTAATTTTTCATATTGCTTTCTATACAACAAAAAAATTTCCAAATAAAGAAAACTTTTTTAATCAAAAATAAACAAATTTTTCTATCTATGTTTTATTTAAATCTATTTTTTAGACTATACATTTTTTAAACATATATTATAAATTATTTTTAGATTAAAAAAATTATCATTTATATTTGGAAATATTTTTGTAAAGCAAAATAATATACTTTTTATTGCATATTTGATTTAACATTATTTATCTCTGTAACTGTTGCTTTTTGTGCTGGAATATAATATCCCTTTGATTGTGCTATTTTAAACAGTTCATATTGAAAACTTTCATCATTATTTCTAATTTGCTGAAAAGCTTGTCTTAAAGAAATGTTTTCCGCTTCTGATATAGCTGTCTGATATGCAGTTAAATCTGATTTTACACCTGCTAAAATATCATTAACCATTGTTTTTTCGTCCATGTTTATCAATCCTTTCTCAAAAATAAAAATTTTAAATAAAGTACTTTAGTATTTTAAGTCTTTTAATTCGTGCAACTTAGTTTTCTAAAAATGTCATTAATTTTTGTTTTGTGTTTAAAGAATCTTGTGCTGCTTTTGTAAATAATTGTTTTATTTGTGGATCAACTGCTTGTGATGAATAAGTATTTAATTTTTGATAAGCTGTTTCGTGTGCTCCAATTAGATGTCTTAAATGTTGTAATTCCATTTGATTTAAATCTGGCATTTTCATCAGTCCTTTCTTTTTTATTTCTTTATAATTATTTCCTTTTTTATCAAATTTATTCTAAAAAAATAACTTTTGTATTTAATTTTATACAAAAGTTATTTTTTATATTATCATAAATTTTATAAACCACTTAATATATAAATTAATCATAGAAAAAATCATCTTATTTTTTTATTAGTATTACTAACTATTTTTCATTTAGCGTATTCATATTATCAGATAATTTTTTTGCGTAAATTCTCTACTTTAGATTATTTCCAATTTTGCAAACTTTGCCATAAGTCTTTTATGCCCAACTTTATCAAATTGAATATCTACTTTTAAATCATCTCCTTCTGGTTCTACTGCAGATATTGTTCCTTCTCCAAATTTCTTATGAAATACTCTTACACCTTCTCCATATTTTGATAAATCTACATCTTGACCAACTGGTTTTTTTAGCGAATTTAAAAAACTTTCTGCAGTTCTAAATATAAAATTAGAATTTTCATTTGATTTAGCTGTTGCCATAACAGGTTCTTGACTTCCTATTTTATATGATTTTATAGTTCCTGAATTTTTACTTCCATATGTCCAACTATATTTTGAATCTTCAAAATTATCTTCTTTTATTGATTCTTCTCCTATTGCTTCATCATATCCATCTAATAATTCTTTTGGTATTTCTTTTAAGAATCTTGATACTGGATTACAGCTTGTTGAACCAAATATTGTTCTTTGTTTACTACAGGTTAAAAATAAATATTGTTTTGCTCTTGTGATTCCAACATAACATAAACGTCTTTCTTCTTCTAATTCTTTTTGTTCAGAAATAGATTTATATCCAGGAAATATTCCCTCTTCCATTCCTACTAAAAATACTACTGGAAATTCAAGTCCTTTTGCACTATGTAATGTCATAAGTGTTACTGTTTCATCTGTTTGTTCCATATTGTCTATATCACTAGACAATGTGATTCCTTCTAAAAACTCACTCAATCCATTATCTGCTGATTCTTCTTCAAATTCCATTGCTACTGTTAAAAATTCTTCTAGGTTTTCTATTCTATTTTCTGCTTCTACTGTGTTTTCATCTTCTAATGCCTTTGTATAACCTGTTTTATTTAAAGTTTGTTTAATTAATTCAGAGATTAATAAATTTTCTTTTTTTGACCTTAATTCCTCAATTACACTTATAAATTCTCTTGAATTAATAAAAACTCTGTTTAATCCATATTGATCCGCGTTTTTTATGACTTCATACATTGAAATACTATTTTGATTTGCTAATATTTCAATATTCTCTAAACTTGTTTTTCCAATACCCCTTTTAGGTTCATTTATTATTCTTTTTAAACTTAAATTATCTGATGGATTTTGTATTAATCTTAAATAAGAAATGATGTCTTTTATTTCTTTTCTTTCATAGAATTTTAGTCCTCCTATGATTTTATATGGTATATCTTCTCTTCTTAAAATGTCTTCTATTGCTCTTGATTGTGTATTCATTCTATATAAAATTGCAAAATCTGAATATTTAAAATACTCTTCTCTTCTTAGTCTATTTATTTGCTCAACTATAAAAGTTCCTTCGTCATATTCATTTTCTGCTGAATATACTTTTGGTAAGTTCCCTTTTTCATTTTCTGTCCATAATTTCTTTTTATATTTTGTTTCATTATTTTTTATTACACTATTTGCAGCTTCCAAAATATTCCCCGTGCAACGGTAATTTTGCTCTAATTTTATGATTTTAGCATTTTTAAAATCTCTTTCAAAGTTTAATATATTTGAGATATCTGCACCTCTAAAAGCATATATACTTTGGTCTGAATCTCCAACTACTGTAATATTTCCATTTACTGATGCAAATAATGTTATTAATGTAAATTGTGCTTTGTTTGTGTCTTGATATTCGTCTACTAACACATATTTAAATTTATTTGCATAATATTCTAATACATCTGCATTTTCTTTTAATATTTTTATTGTATAATTAATAATATCGTCAAAATCTATTGCATTATTTTCTTTTAATCTTTTTTGGTATAGTTCATATATTGTTGCTATTTTTTCTTTACGGAAATCTCCATTTGCAAGTACTGAATATTGTTCTGGCTCAAGCATTTGATTTTTTGCATTGCTTATTTCTGATTGTACTGCTCTATCTGTAAACATTTTATCGTCTATCCTTAAGTCTTTCAGACATGTTTTTATCATTGTTCTTTGGTCTGATGTATCAAATATTATAAATGATGAGTCGAATCCTATTCTATCTATAAATTTTCTTAAAATCCTTACACATATTGAGTGAAATGTCCCCATCCATATGTCTTGTGCTGCATCTCCTACTAAACCAATTATTCTTTCTTTCATTTCATTTGCTGCTTTGTTTGTAAATGTTATTGCTAATATATTCCATGGTAAAACATTTTTTTCTTGCATTAGATATGCTATTTTATGTGTTAATACTTTTGTTTTTCCACTTCCTGCTCCAGCTATTATTAAGCATGCTCCTTCTGTGTTTATTACTGCTTCATATTGCTTATCGTTTAAGCCTTTTAATATATCTTCCATTTATTTACTCCATTCTTGTTCAAATTTCTGTTTGTATTTTACTATATATAGTAAAAAAAATCAAGGAAAAATTAATTTTCCTGCAAGATAACTATTACATTAACATTGCAAACATACCTATCAAAAACCCCACTATATTTCCGATTCCTGTCATTCTTCCACTATACAATTGATTAGATTCTGGTATTAATTCTCCTGATACAATATATAACATTGCTCCGTGCAGCAAAACTTAAACATAAAGCTATTACAATTTCTGAGATCTGACCTACAATTGCTCCAACCAAAGCTCCCACTCCTGTAGTAATTCCTGATAGTATCACATAAAAAATTACTCTTGATTTTTTCATTCCACCATTTTTCATCGGAACTGCCATTGATATTCCTTCTGGTTGATTCTGATTTAGACAGTTATAATATTAATTATCTTCTTCTAACAACCAATCTACTATATTTTTGTGTATAATTCCATTTTGCGAAAAATTCATTTTATCTAGGGAAATTACATATT
>CALXSO010000099.1 GCA_944391155.1 uncultured Clostridia bacterium | reverse complement strand
CTAATCCATGACAATTTTTAAATGTTGTATCATTCATGCCTAATTCCTTTGCCTTATTATTCATCATTTGTACAAATGATTCTTCTGTCCCTGCTATGTATTCAGCCATTGCTACTACACAGTCATTTGCTGAATTAACACAAATTGCCTTTAGCATATCATCAACAGATAGAGTTTCTCTTGGATCTAGCCATATTTGTGAACCTCCCATTGATGCAGCATTTTCGCTACAAGGTACTTGGTCTGTTAATGATATTTTTCCATTTTGCAATGCTTCCATTATTAATAAAATACTCATTACTTTTGTAACTGATGCAGGTCTTAATTTTTCATGTATGTTATGTGCATACAATATTTTACCTGTTGATTGTTCTATTAATATTGCTGAACCTGATTCTAAATTTAAAGAATTATTTTCCTCTATATCACTATTTGTTTCTACTGTTTTTTCTTTATTTTCTTTTATTTCTGCTGATGTTTCTAATGTGCTCCAAATATATGTTTCTTCACTTGCAAAGCTTATTTTTACATTTGCAAATAATATAATAAAAATCATTAGTATTATTATACTTCTTTTTATTCTCATCATATAAAAACCTTTCCTTTCTTGATTCAGTTGAAGGTAAAGTACATTTATTACTTTTAAATAAACCTTCAAATATGTTTGATTAGTAAATTATATGATTAGTAATAAAAAAAAGAACGTTATTATTTTTTATAAAAAAATATTTATTTAGTAATCTATTGCATATTTATTTTTTATCATATCTACTTTACCATTTTTTAAATAAATAATCTTATCAGAATTTTCAATGGTAGACTTTCTATGAGCAATAATAATAACTGTACTTTCACTTCATTCTCCATACACAAAAAATGGGAAAATAGTTTCTGCACTTTTTTCCCATTCTTTGCTTAATTAGTTTTTTTATTTAATAGAAATTATTTAAGTTTTACATAATGGATCTCTTTTTTTAGCAATCGTAAGAATCTTTCGATTCCACAATATACTCCTTTTCTTTCTTTAAACCAATTCACAAGAAACTGATTTAATTCATCGAAAGTCACTTTCGGCTTTTCATCATCAGGTAATAACAATATATTTTGTTCAAGTGTTTCTCTTTTTATCACTTTAATGTTTAATGCAATTTTTATGTACCTTTCAAAAGCATCTCTCATATTGTCATCAAATGCCTCACTCTTAAATATATCTAGCAATACATTTATATTTTCCTCTATAGATTTACTTTTATCAAAATCTATTGAAAAAAATTTTTTAAACACATATATTTTCTGCAAATCTTCCAATGGCAAAATAATTTTTTTCCCTTCATTTTTTGCTAAAGGTACTTTTTCAATATTTTTTTGCATTAATTCAGTCTGTCTACTAATATTTAATTGTCTTACTCCCTTAAAAAATATCTCTAAGTCTATTTTGTATCCTTTTCTTTCAAAGAATTTTTCTATTTTATTCTTGCAATAAGATATATTGATCTCTTTGGGCTTTTTCTTCTTTCTTGACATATAATCCCTTATATCTTGAAAAGAATTTATAGGACAATTTATAGCTGCATCGATCATATCTTCAAATACTTGCCTTCGTATTCCTCTTGAAAATCCTAATAATTCTGACAGATTATTTTTGAATACTGAATCTGTCTTTGCGTTAATTGTATCACCTAAAAACTCAAATATATCTTCAGGTTTTTTCACAATATTCAATTGTTTAGTAACTTCTTGTTCTCCAGCTTCTGAATTAATTATTTTTATATCATCATGTTTTGACTCTATTTTTCGTTTAGATTTTGGTTTATTATTTTGTTTTGGTCTTTGCACTTGTTTTGTAATTTGTATTTCTTTTACAGATTGCTGTAAATTTCCAATTTCTATTTTAGCATAAAAATTTTTATTCATTGCAATCTGCCTAAACAGATCTTGTGGAGGTTTATCATAATCATAATTAATATTTGCATTTAACTCATTTTGATTAAATTCAAATTGAGTTTCTTTATCCAAATATTTTGACAATGTCTGCAAAATTAACTTTGCCTCTCCACCATTTAAAATTACCTTAATCCGCATTTTACCACCTTTCATGACTTTTACTTCTCCTTTCAAACTTTTTTCTATTTTTTATATTATTAAAATAGATTTAATAATATAGATATGAATTTGTATTCATATCTTTAAAAAATAATCTAATCTATTATATCATATTGACATAATTTTTCAAGTATATTATGATTATTTATATTACTTTATTGACAAAAGTTACATTTCATACTTAATTTTGTAGAAGATACTGAAGGTCAATATATAAATATTTAGAACAAATTACTCTTATGTTATACATAATTGTAACATAATACTGAATTAAATTTTATATTATAAAATATAGCCAAAACACTATTTAATCTATTGTTTTGACCATATTTTATTTTTTCAATTTAAACATTTAAATTGATTATTTATTTTCTCCTAACTCTAACTCTATATCATAAATTTCATAATCCTTATCTATATTTTTAACATCAAGATTTTGTATAAATAAAGTTGCTTTAAAATCCTTTATGGATTAATTAATAGCTTTTTCTAATTCATTACTAAATAATATTGATAGATTCTTTATAGGTGTTTTTAATGATACATTGTTATTTGTTTTTGCCCCTCTTGCTTCACTTATAATATCAATAATTTCATTTCCACATTTAATTTCCTCATTAAACATATAGTTTAATGGCTCTATTTCTGTAATATGAATAGATTTATTATTATGATATATTTCTTGGAATATTTCTTCTGTGATAAATGGGAAGAATATACTAAAATCTTGCAATAATTTATATAACAAAACATACACTGTTTTTTGTCCACTATATCTTGCTTCTTCTCCAAATTCTTCTGGTCTATATAATCTATGTTTAACTATTTCAATATAGTTATCACAAAATTCCCAGAAAAATTTCTCTAGTATATTTAGTGCTAAACCAACTTCATAATCATCTAAATATATTAGGAATGATTTTTCCATTTCTTGAAAACGACCAATAATCCATTTATCTATATATTCAAAATCATTAAATTCTTTGTCTTTATAATCAGTTAAGTGCATCTCAATAAATTTAGATACATTCCATATTTTATTTATTAATTTTTTACCACGTAATAATGTCTCTTCACTAAAAACTATATCTGTTCCTAATCTTCCAGTTCCTGCCCAATATCTTAATACATCTGCTGAATATTGATTTATTAAGTCCATTGGCTCATGTTTACTATTTCCTTTACTTTTACTAATTTTTTCACCTTTACTTGCCATAACAAAACCAGAAATCATGACATTATTCCATGGTCTTTGTCCAAAATGATAAAAACTTTTAACTATTGTATAAAAATCCCATGTTCTTATAATCTCACTTGCATTTGTTCTTAAGCTCATTGGTTTTAATATTTTTTCAAAATTTTCTTTTTCTCCATATCTCATATTAATAAGTGGTGTTACTGATGATGTAGCCCAAGTATCCATTACATCTGTTTCTGGAACAAATTCACTACAACTGCATTTTGGGCATTTGTCTACCTTAGGTAAATCTACTAATGGATTTACTGGTAAATCTTCTTCTCTTGCAAATATAGGCTCTCCACATTTTTTGCAATACCAAACAGGAAATGGAACTCCAAAATATCTTTGTCTTGATATGCACCAATCCCAAGCTATATTATTAACCCATTCATCATATCTTGCATGCATATATGCTGGATGCCAATTTATTTCATTACCTATTTTTATGAAATCTTCTTTATGGTTCATTATGTCAATAAACCATTGTTTCATTACAGTATATTCTACTTCTCTACCACATCTTTCATGTGTTTGAACTTCATGCTCTAATTCTTCAATTTTTACAACATATCCACCTGCTTGCAAATCTTCTATTATTTTTTTTCTAGCCTCTTTTATTTTTAAACCGCCATAATTTGGTACTTTCTCATCTATTCTTCCATCTGATGTAAAAATATATTTTAATGGTAAATTATATTTTTTCCACCATTCAATATCTGTCTGATCTCCAAAAGTACAGCACATAACTAATCCTGTTCCTTTATCTAAAGCTACTTTTTCATCTGCCATAATTGGAACTTTTACATTAATTACTGGAATAGCAGCAGTTTTTCCTATTAAGTGTTTGTTTTTCTCATCATTTGGATTAACAAATACACTAACTATTGCAGGTAATAATTCTGGTCTCGTTGTTGCAATAGTAAATTTTTCATTATCTTCAACTGTTGTAAAGTTAATATAATTAAATGTTGTTTTTATTGTCTTTGTTTCTAATTCTGCTTGTGCAATTGAAGTTCTACATTCATTACACCATAATGCTGGACTTTCTTTGTGATAGCAATGTCCCTTTTTTAGTAAATCTAAAAAAGATCTTTGACTTATTTTTATAGTTGAAGGACTAACTGTTTTATAATGAATGTTCCAATCTGTGCTTACTCCCATCTTGCTGAATAATTCTTGAAATTCTTTTTCATATTTATCAGTAGTTTCATGACATAATTTTGAAAATTCTTCTCTTCCTATTTCATGTGCCCTTTTACATTGTTCTTTTTCAACAAGTCTTTCACTTGGAAGTCCATTGTCATCAAATCCAAATGGGTAGAATATATTATAGCCTCTTAATCTTTTATATCTTGCAAGCATTTCTGTTTGTGTGTATGAAAAAATATGCCCTATATGAATTTTTCCATTAACTGTTGGTGGTGGTGTATCTATTGAATATACTTCCCTTTTATCCTCTGGATTAAATTCATAAATTTTATTATCTCTCCAATAATCTAACCATTTTTTTTCTTTTTCACTTGCATTGTATTTTTTGTCTAACATTTTATATATCTCTCCTTTCTTTTTAGTACCTATGCTATTTTAGAAATTCATTTGAATCTTTCAATTTATAACTTTTCTTGTTGTATATAGAAAATTTATATTGTACACAGACAGTTATTTGCCTCTCTATATCAACAAAAGCCCTTATGCTTTCAACATAAGGGCAAATTTCTTCGCGGTACCACCTTAATTATTTTTATTTTTTAATAAAAATATCTCATTTAGTTTTAACGCTAATCAAGCGGATTGTCTTACTTTTATTTCAGATAATCAACGAAAAAGCTACCTTCAATATACCTATATTTAAGAAGTTTTCAGCCAATGACTTCTTTTCTCTAAAAACTAGTATATATCTACTCCTCTTTTTCTTTGTCTTTTTTATGATATACTTATTATGCCATATTTTTTTTGATTTTACAAGTCTTTTTTTATTTTTTCTAATTCTTCTACTGATATTTTAGCTAATTTTAATATTACTTTATCTTCTATATTATTTTTTATCATTTCTTTTATTATCTTTTTTATACCTTCATTTATCCCCTGACTTATTCCTTGACTTATCCCCTGGCTTATTCCTTGATTTATTCCATCCTTAATTCCTCTTTTATATTCTTTTTCTCTTGACTTTCTTAAAACTTCTTCAATTATCATTTTACTTTCATCTCCTTGATTTTTTTCTAATAATTCTATACTTTCTTCTATTATTTCCTGGTTTAAATTTCGTGATAATATATTATACAAAACATTTTTTATTATTTCTTTTTCTTCTTGCATAAGCTTCTTACTTGTAATTTCTTTGATTGTTTCTACTAGCTCTTCTTCTGTCTTTATTTTTTCTAATAGCATTATTTTTGATAATATTCCCCTCTTTCCTAATAGTTGTTCTTTTGTATACTTATTTACATCTATTATATTATAGCCTGTAAATGTTTTAGATTTACATCCAAATAAATTTTCTTGAATATCTTCTAAATATTTTTGTTGATTCCATTTACGGTTTCCTGTATACAATATAATTGGATATACCTGTGGAAATTTGTAATTCTTTTTCTTCATTTGTTTTTTATTTATTGCACTCTGCATAATCAACACACAATATTCTACCAATCTATATGGCATTGAATAATCTATTGTAGATTGCTGTTCAATCAAAAAGAATATTTTTTTATTTTTTATTTTATAAATTATATCAGAATTTCTGTTTTCCATATATTTAGTTATAAAATTATTTTTGTATATTTCAATTTGTTTCTCTGTCAATTTATATTTTTGTTCTTCAATATTTAATATTTGATTTATTAAATCTACTGCTTCTTTTTTATTTTCCAATATAATCTTGTAAATTTTATCGTGAGGATATTGTGTTATTTTATCATTTTCAAGATTATATTCAGATATTTCTTCATTTAAATTATTTAATTTTTTTTGAATTATTTGTTTATTTTTTAAAGATTTTTCTATATCATTTCTACTAAATAAAAAATCTTTGTATTCTATGTAATCATTATATGTGAATTTTTTTTGATTCAACTGATTCCTCCTTTATATAAAAACTGTATAAAAATATACTATTTTTTATCTTTACATTTCAAATTCAAATTTATATGAATTTCTTAATTCTACTCATGGATTTTATTAAACAATAAGAAAAATAAATAAATGAAATTTTTTGTGTTTGAATAGAAAAGATAGAATATGAGTGCATACACAAAAATATTAGGATACCTCTAAATCTTTTCATAAATTTAATAAACTAGATAAAAAGTTAATTTGAATTATATTGTTAACTACTAGATTATTAACAATTACTAATTTTATGTGAAATAAATTTAATAATATACTATCATAATTTATATAATTTGTAAACTATTTTTCATCGCAAATTTCGACATTTATAACATGAGTTAATTAAAGGATTTTACTTTTTTTACAAAATCTCTTTATCTTTTATATTTTTTATGATACAATTACAAAAAAATTTTATCTAAAGACAAATTGGAGGTATTAAAAAATGGAATTTCGTAAATGTAGTAGATGTGGTAGTTTTTATGTAACAGATGGATATGTTTGTCCAAAATGCAGTGCTAAGGATAATTTAGAATTTTCTACTTTCAAAAATTATATTAAAGAAAATGGTATTCAAGATAATTTAGATGTTATCTCAGGAGAAACTGGTATATCCGTTAAAAATATTAATCGTTTTTTAGGATATGATGACATGTCAAAACTTGTTAATAATTCTTCTGAAAATAATATATCTATAAATGGTGATATTAAAAATGGCATTAATCTTGGTTAATGCTATTTTAATATATTAGCTTTGATTTAAATTTTAAATAACATATATAGGGGTGATGTATTGATGAAAAATGTTTTACCAATTTTACAAGAAAGAGGATATATTGAACAAATGACACATCCAGAAGAGATGAAAGAACTTTTTGAAAGCGGAAAATCTGTTCCTTTTTATATTGGAATAGATCCTACTGCCGATAGTTTACATGTTGGACATTTTGTTTCTCTAATGGTTGCAAGTCATATGCAAAAATGCGGTCACAAGCCCATTATCTTAGTTGGCGGTGGTACTGCTTCAATTGGCGATCCTTCTGGAAAAACAGATATGCGAAAAATGATGACTCGTGAAACTATAGATTATAATGTAAAATGCATAAAAAAACAAATTGAAAAATTTGTTAGTTTTGAGGGAGAAAATGCTGCTATTATTGTAAACAATGCTGATTGGCTTTTAGATTTAAAATATATTGACTTTATGCGTGACATAGGAAGTCTCTTCTCTGTAAATCGTATGCTTACTTTTGAATGTTATAAACAAAGAATGGAAAAAGGATTAACTTTTTTTGAATTAGGATATATGTTAATGCAATCATACGATTTCTTATATCTATACAATAAATATGGATGTAAATTAGAAATAGGCGGAAATGACCAATGGTCTAACATTATTGGTGGAGTAGAATTAATAAGAAAAATTGGTAAAGATGATTCTTTTGGTTTAACATTTAAACTTCTTACAACTAAAGAAGGCAAAAAAATGGGAAAAACAGAAAAAGGTGCTTTATGGCTTGATGCATCAAAAGTTTCTCCTTATGAATTTTATCAATATTGGAGAAATGTAGACGATGATAGTATTGAAAAAGTCCTATGTTTACTTACATTTTTACCTATAGAAAAAATTAAAGAATTATGTGCCTTTAAAGATGAAAGAATCAATGAAGCTAAAAAAGTAGCTGCTTTTGAGATAACAAAATTAATACATGGAGAAGAAGAAGCAAAAAAAGCTGAGGAAGCTTCAAATGCTCTATTTAACGGAAATGGTAGCATAGAAAATATGCCTTCAAACAAGCTTGAAAATAGCGATATATCCTTAGTAGATGTTCTAGTACTTACTGGAATTGCACCATCTAAAGGTCAAGCTAGAACTTTAATTACTCAAGGAGGTATATCTTTAAATGAAGAAAAAATTTCTGATATTAATTATAATTTATCAGAAAAAGATTTTGCTGATGGATATGCTATATTAAAAAAAGGAAAAAAAGTTTTTCATAAATTAGTTATTTAGTTATTTTATATATAAAAGCAAACACGTGAATTGAGCCAATCCACGTGTTTTTCAAGTTCTATAATATATCTCTTATAGTAGACATATCTTCGATTGTCTTCTGATTAATGATAAACAACTATTCAGATATTAATTCTGCATAGAAAAGAAGCTATAAATCTGGTTTTTGGCTACCTACTCCTTTGAACTATATCTACTATATCTGCAATATACTCACCAATGATAGGTATATTTAAAGATACAATTTTCTGCAATATTATTACTAAGATTGCTGTAATAATTGTTACTCCAATACCTATCCCTACTCCCCTAAATATTCCTGATATTAAATTTCTTTTTATCATTTCTTTTTTATTTCCCAAAATATAACTAATTTCTATAAGATTTCCTTCTTGCAGAGCTTTATTTAATTCAGATATTGATTTTTCTAATATATTATACTTTTTTTTATTTAAAAACATAAAATCCACCTTATATTAAGATGGATTTTTTGCTTTTTTTTATTCATATATATTTACATTTCAACAGTTTACTAATGATTAAATTACTTATATTATTAATATAAAATTTGCATTTCAATATTTAACTTAATTTAATACATTGAATTATTAGTTACTATTTCGCTATTATCATTTAGTGAATTTTTCTCTACAGTATTATTCTCTATTGCATTCATGCTATTAACGTCATTAAGTTCATTTACTGTAGTATTATTATCTTTTTCATTTTCTATCTCTGCTTCTTTTTCTTTATCTTCTTCTTCTTTCATCTTTTCTAATGAATTGATTAATTCTTGCAACTTTTGAATATCTGTTCCTATCATTTCCCAATTATTACTTTCATTTGATTCTGTTAAATTATTATTTGCTTTTATTATTGCTTCTATTAATCCTTCTATATCATCGGTATTTTCAACTTCTATGTCTACTGCATATCTTGATAATAAGTTTCCTAAAGCCTCTGTCAAAGTATTTCCTATTGCAACCTTATTACCAGAAGATACAATCACTCTTTTTAACTGTGGTAAATTATTCTTAGGATCATTTAACATTGTTTGATATATTGGTTCTACATACAAAATTGTATTTTGTATTGGAACTACTATCATCTCTTTGCTTACTTTAATTCCTGTTTTATTTAAACTTTCTAGATTTGCAGATATTGCTTCATCTTGCTCTATTTGCTGTTCTAATTGCATTGGACCCACAACATTACTATCTTGAGAAAATTTATACAATTTTAATTTATTTGTTTCTCCTTCTGTAGTTCCAACTAAGTATGATATTAAATTTTGTTTTTCATTTGGTGTATATATTTGCATTAATCCTATTTCATCTTTACCATTCAAATTTACCATAATATAATATGGTTCTAATATACTTCCTGTTGTTTTTGTTATCCTACTTGTATTATATTTTGCAAAATCCCATATATCATCTGCTCTATATATTATATCTGGCTTAGTATTATGATATATTTTTAACAACTCAGCTTGTATTTTATATAAATATTCTGGATATATAAAATGTTCTGATATATCTTCTGGTATATCTTTTTTAAATAATCCTGGATACATATTATTATAAGCCATTGCAATTGGATCTGTTTCATCTGTTATATAATATGTAATTGTTCCATCATATGCATCAACTATAACTTTTACAGAATTTCTAATATAATTTATTTTTTCATTTTTATCATCATATTGTACTTTCATATATTGTGAATATGGATAACTACTAGAAACTGTATATGCATCCAATACCCAGACAATTTTTCCGTCATCAGTCACTACCGTATATGGATTTTCATCATACCATAAATATGGCATTGCCTTTTTAGCTCTTTCAATTATATTTCTATTTATTAAAATTTTACTTTCATCTGTCATTTCCCCAGAAAAAGCTAATTTTAAATCCCCTTTTGTAATACCTAGTATGAGTCTATCAATAAAATTCAAGTCTAATCCAGCTTCACCTTCATATTTTGAAGTATATTCATTACCTGCTTCATCTGTATAATCATATTCTTGTGTATTTTTTGTATTTGTTGCAATTATTTCATTTGTTTCAAGTCCAAAATATATTCTTTGCTGTGAAGTGTTCAACTTGTCATCTTCTCCTGATACCTCTTTCTGAATATACTCTATATTTCCGTCCTCTGTTGTTGTTGTTGCAGATGTTACAATTTGCCCCATTCCATGTGTATCTTCATATGTTTTACTTGTATATGTCCTTCCAGAATTTACTATTTCTCTAGGTGAAACATAGACTAATTTATCTTGTCCATCTATTTTATATTTCGCAACACTCGCCGTATTATACGAATAATATCCTGTTCCTGTTTGATTTTGTTTTAAATTACTTAATACTATATCTGATGTTATCAATGGTATATTGTCTATTACATCTTTATTTTTTTCTACTTCTTCCTCAGTAATTGTTCCTGAATTATCCAAATTTACTTCTTCAACATCAATATTATATGCATTCTTAGTATTTTCTATGTTATTTGCTATATTATTCTTTTCTTTATCTAACTTATTAGAACTAGTAAATATTAAATCAAATCCTATCATTACAATAAACAGAATTACTAAATATCCTGGTATTATAGCTAATACTTTTATTACATTTTTTGTATTTTGTTTTTTAAAATAACTAACTGCTTTCCAAATACATATCACTATTAGAATAGAAAATATAGTATATCCCCATCTTTGTATTGTACTATCTGTATAATTTGCTCCTGTTAATTCTATATTTCCTTCAGCCCCATTATATCTAGTTGTTTCTGAATTTTCTATTGTCAAAATATTTCCAAACATTACATTTTGCGTATTTATAAAAGTTAATAATCCTATTTCTATTGCTATTAATATTACATTTCTTAATAGTTTTTTTATAAAAATACTATTCTTTAAAATTTCTCTATCTATTCCATCAAAAAATCTATTAAAAGATATAATATAATATATTGCCATATATATAGTAATTCCAACCATTAATCCTATTAAATATAAAATAAATGTTTCTAAAAACGGTTTTTGGAACATATAATACCCAATATCAAAACCAAATATTGGATCTGTTTTTCCAAAAGAAGCATTGCTCGCAAATAATAATAATTTTTGAGATAACAATTTTGAAATAAACACACTGACTAGTGCAGAACCTACAAGTGCAATTGATTTGTTAAGTAATTTAGGCATTGGTTTTTTTTCTTTATCAAAAAATTCTTTTAATCCTTTTCTTATTCCTCTATTTGTCATATATATTATAAAATATAAAACAACAAAATTTATTGCCATTATTGAATATTGAAATTTTAAATTTGTAAAAAATTCTTGCACATAGCTTTCTCCTAATTCTTTATATTCCAAGTAGCTTCCTCTTAAAAAAACATAAGATATAATTGCAAATATAATTATAAATGATAAAACCAATAACATTCTTGATTTACTTTTTAGTCTATTATTTTTTAAATTTGTCTTATCACTATCTTTCTCTGTTTGTTTTTTCTCTTTTTTTAATTCTTTTACATCTTTAATATTTTCATTTTTTTGCATTTCTATATTTTTTATATCTTTCGCTTTATTTAAATTCTCATTTTGAATCTTTTCTTTTTTATTCAAAATTTTACTCCTCCTTTTAGCATAAATTAATCATTTTCCCCCTTAATTATTTCATAAATAGTTCAAAATTTATATAATTGCTCTAACAAAATCATCTGAGTCAAAAATCTCCATATCATCTATCTGCTCTCCTACACCTATAAACTTCACTGGAATCTGATTTTCATTTGTTATCCCAATTACTACTCCGCCTTTTGCTGTACCATCTAGTTTTGTCAATATAAGTCCTGTAATATTTGCTTCTTTTTTAAATGCTTTAACTTGTGATATTGCATTTTGCCCTGTTGTACCATCAATTACTAATAAGACTTCTTTATCTGCATCTGGCATTTCTTTATTTATTACTTTCTGTATTTTATTTAATTCATCCATTAAATATTTTTTGTTGTGTAGCCTTCCTGCTGTATCTACTATTAAAATATCTGCATTTGTTTCCTTTGTTTGCTTTATAGCATCATATACCACTGAAGCTGGATCAACTCCTTCTTCTCTTTTTACAACTGATGCTCCTGCTCTTTTTGCCCATATTTCAAGTTGTTCAACCGCTGCTGCACGAAATGTATCTGCTGCTGCAACTACTACTTTTTTTCCATCTTTTGCTAACCTATTTGCTATTTTCCCAATTGATGTTGTTTTTCCTACTCCATTAACTCCAATTACTAATATCACTGATGGTTTTGTATTTAATTTTAATTCTTTATCTGATATATCTAAAAGTTTTTTCATTTCTTCTCTAAGTACATTTTTTACTTCTTCTTCATCTTCTATTTTTTCTTTTTTTATTCTTTCTCTTAAATTGTTTATTATCTGCACTGACGTATCTACTCCTATATCTGCCATTATTAGTGCTTCTTCTAATTCTTCTAAAAATTCTTCATCTACTTTTCTAAAATTACTGAATACCGTATTTATTTTTTCACTAAATGATTCTTTTGTTTTATTTAATCCTTTTTTTAATTTATCGAAAAATCCCATTTTCTCTTTCCTTCCTATGTTTTTATTTGTGGTATTATTGTAACATATCTTTGAATAGATTACAAATATTTTTGTAAATTATTATTTGCTCCTTTAATTGCGTAAATTGAAAAAGTAATTTCTACTTGAAAAAATAAATTCTAGATTTTGTTTAAAACTAGAATTTATTTTTAAACTTAAAAAATTATATTTAAACTTTTTATTTGTTGTCAATGAAAAATTCTATGCTATAATTCAATTGATAAAAGAATAGGGGGAAATATTTAATGTCAAAAAAAACTAATAAAATTATTTCTTTTATTTATATGTTCATTGCAATTTTTTTTAGCATCATCAATAATATTATTAATTAGAAATAAAAAATTTATTCCAGAAGAAAATACTAACATTAAAAATAGTACAGATTGGTTTTATAAACAACAATAATCAACAGATTTTTTTATATAAAATTAATTATTTATCTATGTAATTTATATAGCTGAACAAACTTTTTATAAGTTTTATGCTATACCATCTAATTAAGATGATTTTTTTGCAAAAGAAAAAAATCAACACGATTGATTCCTATATCTACCTATTCACTTTAGTTTGAATAGATTCATGATTGATACGTTAGAGGTGGTTATTTGTGAAAAATACTATCACTATTGCACTAGTTACAATTAATTGACTATATATACTAGTATTCTTTATATAAAATATGTACTCTCAGATTGAAATTTTTTTAGAAATAGAGGTAGCCATAACATGACTACCTCTTTATGAAACGCAAATTTATGACTTTTATGACTATTTCCTTTGGAATTTAGCTTTGAGTTTTTTAAACCTGTCTAAACTCAAAGCCACTGCTATTTCGATCAAAAGTATCACTAATGATACTATCCACCCCACAACATAAAATTCGATACTACCAACAAATAAAGCAAATAGAAGAACCCAAAGCCAAAAATTAGATTTATCTTCTTTAGAAGTCGACAGTAATTCAAAATTTTTATCATATTCTGCGGTCACTCTACAGTTTTCATTCTCAAATTCCACTGTAATTATTGTACTATCAACATTAATAGTACAATCTGTTTCTAGTAAGGAATCTGGATTTTGTTGGATAAAATCCACTTGCTCTTCCAGCTGCTCATAATCAAATGAAGTAGCAGGAACTTTGTCTATATGTACAAAGATAAATATAGACAAAGCAATACCTAATAATCCAGAAATCCCAAATCCCACAAGTTGATACCAATCGAATTGACCAACCCAATCGTAAAACCAGCCAATCAACCATTTACACCGTTTCATAAAATGTCCTCCTTATTTTTAAATGTTTTAAAATATATAAAGTATACAGCTATATTATACATCAATTTAACATAATATTCAAGCTGTTTTATGTTATTTATGAAAGAAATGTGATAAAGTAATAAATTTCCCAAAAGCATATGGTAAAATTATTAAAAACTGGTATAATAAACATAGCACCAAGGAAGTAACAAACAATAATTAAATCCTAGAAAATATATATTGAATTTTTTAAAAAAATCTACTATTCTTTTTGTTAAAAAAGTAAGTATTATCTCACATTCAAATAATATTATTATAATTCTTTTAAAACATCTATTAATTTACACTATGATTGCACTTTATCATCAAGGGTAATTCATCTCTTCTTTCTGCAATTTTTTTCTACTTTAATTGAGGATTTGTAATAAACTTTTTATATAAAATATTTAGAATAATATCTAAAGAAATTTCTACTTCAAAATCCTTCATATTTAGTTTTATATTTGCTCTATTTCAGAACAAACAACATCTATAACATTTTCTAATATATCTTTTGGTAACTATTCTATTATTTGATATGTTCTACTATTTAAATCTAATGCTTTTATATGTTCACACAATATTACACCTGTTGTTTTAGTTCCATTATCTAATGGAATATGCAAAGGAAAATCATTATTTGTATTTACAATAAGGCATACAATAGATAATTTAGCTTTTTCATGTCCGTTTTTGTGGATTAAAATTATCTTTTATAATAGTTCCAAAGCAAGCTAATATGAGTTGCAGTAAAACTATAAAAAAAAACAGAAATTTTAGTATCTCTGTTTTCTCTTTGGTGCCAACAGGCAGAATCGAACTGCCGACCTACGAGTTACGAATCCGTTGCTCTACCAACTGAGCTATATTGGCATAAATAATTATACGATACAACAATTCATAAATTACTTACATGTTTTTATTGTATCATATAATTTATATATTAAATAATTATAAATCTATCTTTTTACTTTCTTTTATTCTGCAGATATCTCTTCTGGTATATCTTCATATAATGGTATTATAAAATTTAACTCAGAATCTACTGTGTTGGAAGCTTTATAAATTTCTAACATATTACTAGCCTCAGACATTGGTGCTAATAAGTTTTGCATATATTGATTTGTATACAGACTTCCATCTTGGTCTACTATGTCAAATTTTTGCAAATATAATGTATTTTGCCCTTTATCAATGTATCCACTTTTCATAAATTCTATACCACCTATAAGCCCTTTTTCAAGACTGTCCCAACCTTGATTGTATGCGTATTCAGCCGCATTCTCTATAATCTCTGATGCTGAATTTCCTGTAGCATTTATATTAAATGGATTATATATTACAGTTTCCTTATATTCATATCCTTGTGATAAAACTGTTCCTTTTCTTCCTTGTTCTTGAATTAATCTTGATGCAATAAAATATGGATCTAAATTAGCATTTTTTCCTGCTTGTATTAAAGCTTCTGATATATTATCTCCTTGAAGAAATGTATCTTTTGTTATTTCATCTATACCATCTACTGTTTGGGCATTTTCTACATATGTTAACTCTTTAAATTGAAATATATTTTCTTCATTTAATATATTTCTAGGATCCATTTGACATTCTATTGCTTTGTGCGATGCACATAACCATGTTCCATTGTCAAATTTTTTATCCCCATCAATCTCACATTTCCAATCTTCTGGATAGTCTAAAGAATCAGGAATTAAATTTAACGGATTTATTCTTGTATCAGAATGACCTTCATTTTGTATCACTTCATTCCAGCTCAATCTAGTATAGAAAAGTGTAAATGACCAATTCGGATGTTTATCTTTTAATTTATCTATTAATTCTTTATATCCTGGATACTGGCTTTCATTTAAATTATCTCCGACGTATTCTACATATTTTTGTTTGCTTTCTTCTTTTAAATAAATAGGTACTGTGATAATAATTAATATTAGTATTAACAAAATACCGACTATTATCTTTACTTTTCTTGGCAATCTTTTGATTAGTTTTTCTAAATTTTTAACACTATTTTTTATTATGTTTTTAACTTTCTTGTTTGTATTTTTCTTATATTTTTGTCTATTCATATCCTTAATAACTTAATAAATTTTCAATTAATTTTATTAAGTTTATTTTATTCTTCTTCCTCCTCATCTTCATCTTCTGATTCAGGTAATTCTCCACTCAAACTTTGTTCAAATGCTTTAGCAAAGTTATCTCTTACTTTCTTATCTATTTCTTGCATGATTTTTGGATTGTCTTTTAAGTACTTCTTTACATTCTCTCTTCCTTGCCCTATTCTTTCTCCATTATAACTAAACCATGATCCACTTTTTTCTACTATATCTAAATTGACTGCCATATCTAATATATTTCCTTCTTTAGATATTCCTTCTCCATAAACCACGTCAAATTCTGCTTCTCTAAAAGGTGGAGCTACTTTGTTTTTTACTACTTTTACTCTTACTCTACTACCTTTAAATTCTCCATCCTGTTTTATGTTTTCTGTCTTCCTTATATCCATTCTTACTGATGCATAGAATTTTAATGCTCTTCCTCCTGTAGTTGTTTCTGGATTTCCAAACATTACTCCTATTTTTTCTCTTAATTGATTTATAAATATTAATACTGTTTTTGATTTATTAATTGATGCTGTTAGTTTTCTTAATGCTTGTGACATAAGTCTTGCTTGTAAGCCCATATGTGAATCTCCCATGTCACCATCTATTTCAGCTTTTGGTACTAGTGCTGCAACCGAATCTACTACTATTACATCTAAAGCTCCACTTCTTACTAAACTTTCTGTTATTTCTAATGCTTGTTCTCCTGTATCTGGTTGTGAAACTATTAGATTATCAATATCAACTCCTAATTTTTTTGAATACACTGGATCTAATGCATGCTCTGCATCAATAAAAGCCGCTTCTCCTCCCATTTTTTGTGCCTCAGCTATTATATGTAATGCTAAAGTTGTTTTTCCTGAAGATTCTGGTCCAAATATTTCTATTATTCTTCCTCTTGGAACTCCACCTATTCCTAATGCAATATCTAAGCTTAGAGCTCCTGTTGGAATTGCTTCTATCTCCATTGCTTTAAATTCACCTAATTTCATAACTGAACCTTTTCCAAATTGCTTTTCTATTTGGCTCATTGCAGCTTCCAAAGCCTTTTTCTTTTCTGTATTTTCTACCATAATTTTCCTCCTTGATATGTTTCTTTTTTATTGAACTTTTGTTTGATGTCCTAATTATACACCAAATTTTTGTTTTGTCAATACTTTTTTGCTAATTTAAAATTTATATTTAGCATACTTGTTACTAGTCAGCCTTAATAAAGTTTTTATTTTCAAAATCAATTTTAAGACATTTTCTAATTTTTTTAGATACGGTGTTATGTTGAAAACAATACTACATTGAAATAAGGCTGACTAGTAACATATACTTTACAAATACACTTTAATCATAACTTGTAATATTTCTTTTTTTAATGTGTTTACTTTTTTCATTTTAAATAACTTAAAATTATTCTTTCAAATTAATATTTATTTATACCAATTTGAAATATTATTAAAAATATTATACCATGTAGGAGTTACATCACCTACTAAACCTGTACTATATGCAACTGTATATCTGTTATTATACAAGCTTAAATATGGTACATCATTTTTATATATTTCAGCTAATCTTTTATATTTTTCAATCAAAACATTATCGTCTGTTGTATTTTTTACTTCATTCATAATTGAAGTAATTTCATCTGTATTATAATTTGCCAAATTATTCGTTCCGAAAAATGTTGTTAAATCTGGGCTTAATGATAAATTTATGCTACATAGAACCATATCATAATTTTTTGTTGTTAGACTATTATTATATTGTTCATCATTTGCCTGTACTATATTTATTCTTATTCCTTGATTTTCCAATTGTTGTTTGATATTTTGGGCAACTGCTACTCTTGTTGCATCTGAAGCTTTAACTAACAAATTTAATTCTAGTCTCTGTGTTCTATAATTTTCAGTTCTTTGCCAAGAACTATTTCTAAATGTCCATCCGTTTTCTGTCAAAATTTGTTTTGCCTGATCTGGATTATATCCTGCACTTGCATCCTGTTCTTGATATATCCAACTTCCATAGTCTAATGGGAAACTAGATACCATATATCTATTACTAAATATACTTGATACTATATTTGATCTATCTATCGAATATGAAATTGCTTTTCTAACTTCTGCTCTTGATAAAAAATTATTTTGAGTATTAAAAGCAATAAAATCATGTTCTCTTCCTTTTAATTCTTTTGATGCATATCCTATAGTTCCAATATAATCCTGAACACCACTATTTTGCGTAGATATTATATCAATATTTCCTGATTTAAAACTATTATATAATTCTCCCATTGAAGAATATAAGTTCAATGTAATTTTTGTTAATGTTAATGTAGAGTCTTTACCCCACCAATTTTGATTTTTTGTTAGAATTATTGATGATGACTGTACTTCAGAAACTTTATACATTCCTGTTCCTATTGGTACAATATCTGCATTAAATTCTTTATCTAAATAATATTGATTACTCATTATAGGGAATGTTAGATTATACTCAAAAAAAGGTACCTCTTGGTCTAATGTAATCTGTACTGTATAATCATCTACTATATCCACAGCAATAACATGTTGTACATTTGATGTATATATTGAATTTATTTCTTTTAATCTATCAATTGTAAATTTTACATCATCTGCTATGAACTTTTCTCCATCTGACCATCTTACATTTTCTTTTAATTTTATGATATATGTTGTTGCATTTTGTTTCGCCCACTCTTTTGCAAGACAATTTTCTATTTTATAATCTGATGTTAAAGTTAATAATGGTTCATAAATTAGTCTTGATATGTCTTGCACATTTTTATTTGTACTTATTATTGGATTCATACTATCAAAAGATGCCACACCAACTATTATCTCTGTATTTTTTTGTTGTTCCTCTGTTTGGACTTGATTATTTTCAGTTTCTTGTTCATCTGATTTTATTTTAAATATTGCAAATACCATTATACCTATTACAAATATAATAAATAGATATTTAAAAAAATTTGATTTCATAGCTCACCTCTATCTTTTGATATCATACATTATTTTTATCTTTTTTTCAACAGATATTCAATTTTTTCTTTAATTTATAATCTCAAACTATTACAATTAATTTAAAACAAAAAAACAATTTAAAAGTGTGATATATAAATATTCTTGAACATACTTATGAAAAGTAGTTAAGCTACATTAGTAAGGCTTACGTAAGTCTTTTTATAGTTAAGTCTTTTTTCTGTACATGGAAAATCCACATAATTCAAAACAAAGTCGATTTTCTTTTGAAAATAAAATCTTAAAAATTTATTTTCACTTTGAACCTACATAACTTAAAGTTTCGTATTGTTTCTATACAATAAAAAATATTAAAAGAGAATTATTTAGCACTCCTGCATCTAAATCTTCTCTTTTAATTTTTTATTTATTTATCAATTTTTAAAATAAATCATAGCACATGATTTCACAATAATCATACGTTTTTAAAATCAGAAAATACTTTTTTAAATCACTAACTAAAAAGTTTATGATTATTTTAAATCCATTCGCCAAATTTTTTAATATAAAACTTTTTAGCGAATAAAGATGCAAAACAAAATACAATTGGCATTCCTATTATAAGTGGTAAAAATTTGAATGGTATTGCTACTAATCCAATCATTTCACCTAAAAACGTATATGGCAATACAACTGTTATTATTGCGAGTAATATAGATGATGCATATACCATTTTACTTGCATTACTTTGAATAAATGGTATTTTAGCAGTCCTTATCATATGCATTCCAAATAAATTTTCTACATTTCCATATGCAAACCAAATTGTTTGGAAAAGTGCTGCTTCCCTTACACCAAATACAAACCACAAACATGCAAATATTAGCATATCAAAAACAGAACTCAATGGTCCCATAAAAAACATAAATTTTTTCATATTTTTTATACTTAATTTTTGCGGTTTTTGAAGATATTCTTCATCTACATTATCAAATGGTAATGTAAATTGTCCAAAATCATATAACAAGCCCTGTACTAATAATTGTACTGGCGTTATTGGTAAAAAAGGTAAAAAAACACTTGCTATAATAACAGATGTTGCTTCTGCAAAGTTAAAACTTATTGCCATTTTTATATATTTCATTAAATTTGCAAATGAACGTCTTCCTTCTTTTACGCCTTCAAATAAAACATTTAAATCTTTTTCTAATAATATTATATCTGCTGATTCTTTTGCTATATCAACTGCTGTATCTACTGATATTCCTACATCAGAATTAGTTAAAGATGGTGCATCATTAATTCCATCACCCATATATCCAACTACATTTCCCTGTTCTTTTAAAACTCTTACAATTCTAGATTTTTGTATTGGTGATAATTTCACAAATATATTATTTTTTCTTAAAAGTCTTGCAAGTGCAATATCTTGCAATTTATCAATTTGACTTCCTTCTACTATTTTTTTTGTAGGAATTCCTACTTTACTACATACCGCTTTTGTTACTTCAGCATTATCTCCTGTTAATACCATTACCTTAATATGTGCTTTTTTTAATTTTTCAATTGATACTTTTGCACTTTCTTTTGGTGGATCCAAGAATCCTATAAACCCAAGTAAAATCATATTTTTCTCATCTTCTATTGTAAAATCTATTTTGTCTGTTGTATCATTTTTTTGACAAACTGCTATAACTCTTAATCCTTGTTTGTTTAATTCTTTACTTATTTTTAGAATATTTTCTTTTATTTGTTTAGTAATTTGTGAAACTTCACCTTTGTAATCTACCATTGTACATATACTTAAGATTTCTTCAACTGCCCCTTTAGTTATTAATTGTTTTTTTTGACCATCAGTAATTGCAACAGATAATCTTCTACGAGAAAAATCAAAAGGAAGTTCATCCACCTTTTTATATATTTTCTCATATTCTGCCATATTATTTTCTAATCCTCTTTTTATAACTGCTTCATCTATGTTGCCTGCTAGTCCAGTTTGAAAAAATGAATTTAAGTAAGCATGCTTTAAAACACGTAAATCTTCTTCTCCTTTGATATTTAAATATTTTTCTAAAACTATCTTGTCTTCTGTTAATGTTCCTGTTTTATCTGTACATAAAATATTCATTGCCCCAAAACTTTGAATAGAATCTAAAGATTTTACTATAGTTTTTTTCTTTGACATTCTAACTGCACCCTTAGAAAGACTTGATGATAATATTACTGGTAACAATAATGGAGTAATTCCAATTGCAATTGCTACAGCAAATGTAAATGATAATATAATATCATGTTTCCATACATTTAACACAAATACTAATGGTATCATTACTAGCATAAATTTTATTAATAATTTACTAATATTTTTTATTCCTTTTTGAAATGTTGTTTCTGGCTTTTGATTAAGGGTATGTGCAACTTTTGCTAAATATGTATCATCCGCAGTTTTTATAACTACACCTTTTGCAGATCCACTTACTACATTTGTTCCCATGAAGCATATTGTATCTAAATCTGTAATATTTTCTATATCTTCCATTTTTAATTCTGTTTCTGCTGTTTTCTTAATACTATCTGATTCTCCAGTTAAAGATGATTGCCCCACATATAAATCTTGTACTTCTATCAGTCTTAAGTCTGCTGGAATCATACTTCCTGCTGATAATATGACAATATCCTCTAATACTATATCTTTCATTGGTATATTTACCTTTTTACCATTACGTATAACCGTAGTTGTCGTTGCAACTAATTGTTTTAGCTTTTCTGCTGCTTTATTTGAGCGAAATTCTTCAACAAAATCCAGTAAGGTACTTACTATTACTAATACTGATATTACAATTATACTACTATAATTAGGATTATCAGCTAAATATACATCTGTATACACTAAAATTAATGCGATTCCTATCAATATACTATTAAATGGCGTAAATAAACTTGATAAAAAATAGTGATACCATTTTTTTGGTTTTGCTTGTTTTATTTCGTTTGAACCATACTTATTTAATTTATCTGTGGCCTGTTTACTTGTTAAACCTTTTTCATTAATTTTAAATTTAGAAAGAAATTCCTTTTTTGGTAACGTCGCCTCTCTTCCATATAATTTGACAATATTTATGTCTTCTTTTTCGAATTGGTTATTTGCCACAATTATCATCTCCTCTTTCGTTTTTTATTATATAGTAAAACGATTTTATTTTGTCCATACAAAAATTTTCATATATAATAAATAAAAAAATTGCAGTTGAAAATAATTTTACTTTCTCTTACATAAAATCGTTACTTTTTTACTTTCAAATTATAACATAAATATTCAAAAAGTTACAAATTTTTTTATTATTTTAAAATTTATAATTATTAGCATTTTTTAACTTATGAATTTTTCTACTTACTCTAATTTGAACAATATAAATCTAATTATCTTTATTTTTTTAATTAATTTCTAAATCAAATGAAAAGAGCAAAAATTTTATAAATCTTTTGCTCTCTCCAGTTCTTATGATATCAACTAGAAATATTCTACAGTTATTTCTGTTTTTATAAGGGTTTATAGCTTTACACAAATACTTTTACATACTCTTATTTTTATTTCTTATAAAGATAATTGCAATAATAAAAATTATTAAAACTGCTATAACTATTTTTACAATAATATTATTATCTTTTCCCGCTTGTGGTAATTCTTCAGAATTTAAAACCTCATTATCTTCAATTTTGTTGTTTGGTTCAAGTTTGATATCTTTTATATCATTTTTTTCATTTTCAGCATCTCCTATTTTTTCAATATTTTCTGCTAAATAGTTCATTTCTCCTGCTTTGTTTATTTCATTGTCATTTGAAAATTCTATCAATTTCTCTGGAACAATTATTTCATTTGTTACTCCTTCTTCTTCTGGTTTTGGTAACACCGTTTCTCCTTCTTCTTTATCTTCTTCATCCGGTTCTGTTGGTGGTATTACTTCTCCTTCTTCCTTCTCTTCTTCATCCGGTTCTGTTGGTGGTATTATTTCTCCTTCTTCTTTTTCTTCTTCATCTTGTTGTGTTGGTGGTGTTTTTTCTT
>CALXSO010000098.1 GCA_944391155.1 uncultured Clostridia bacterium | reverse complement strand
TTTTAAAAATTTTATATACCAATATTTTACCACATTATTAACATAAAATCAAATCATCTTGGATTATCAACAGCATTGCCTCTATTATCAACAGTATCTTCCACAAAAACACCATTCTTAATTATTCCCTTTTTCTCGGTATCTAAATTAATATATTTTTCAGAATATATCTTCTTAACTTTTTTTGTTTTTATTGTAACCAAATTTCCTAAATGTTGGTATAATAAATAACGTAAATCAATTGGTATACTTTCAGATGCCTTTTTTATAATCACACTTTCTTTTTCCTTTGTTAATGGCACTAATATATATGATGAAATTTTTCTATCTTCATATTTAAAATCTTCATCACCCTTGTACATTGGTAATACTGTATTACCATTAATATTATGTAAAAATTCTTTTAATTCATCCTTTCTTATATGTACTCTTATAGGCAAATTCATTCCTGGAAAATCAATTCCAATTAGACAAAAATCTTTTTTTGGCTCTCTTTCTTCAATAATTCCCCAATTAGTAATTTTTTTACTGTTTTTTAATTCTTTCTGTAATAGCATTTTAAACATATCCATCTTTACTTTATATGCATTAATTTGTACATTTTCATATATTGCTATATCACTCATATCTTTCATAAAATCTGTATCTTTTTCTGATAATTCATTATTAAAATATTTATTATATTTTTCTATAAAATCTGGGTTATTTTCATCAATTTTATATTTAAGATATTTTTTCCCTTTTGATAATGTCTTAGATACTTTCTTATATACATTTAAACATATTTCTTTTCGATACACATATTTTTTTAAAACATCTTTAATATTTTTTTTGTTTTTTAATCTAACATTCTTTTTCATAAAAATGCCATTAATCATAACCTCTAAATCCTTAGTCAATCTGTTTTGCCAATATAAATTTAATATAGCCAGTTGCTCTAAATTAAGCTTTTCTAAATAATCCTTTGAAAACAATTCTTCTAAAGATAAATCATTAGGACTTTTTTTATCTTTTTCATCTAAAGAATACATTAAATCATGCAAAGCTAATTTTCTCATATTCTGATTATATATCTCTAAATCACTATTTAAAAAATGATATTTTTTCATAAATCTACCAGCATTTAGTAATAATTCAATATACCTTCTTCTTATTTCTTTATTAATATCTTCTTTTCTTTTTTCCATATATAAAACTAATAAATCTTTTTCACTACATTTTTGACTTAATTTATCATTAAATTTAACATTTCTTAAATATTTTAAATTTAATTTTACTATAAATTTTTGCCATACATCTTCTTCTCTATCATTTTCCTCTTGTTCTACTTTTACATTAAAACTTGTTAAATCAATATCCTTTGCTTCTCTATAAATTCTATCTAAAAGCATTGGATTATTTAATAATATTCCCAATGAATAAGATTCTCTTTGAAGCTTTTCCGTTCCCGAATTTCTAGTTAATGTTGTAAGAGTTGTAATAATGTCATCATTCATACTATCTAAAATTTCTTCTCTTGAAAAGCCCTTATCTTTCATTGAATTTATATAATCAGTCAAAATTTCTATATCTCTTATTACTTTTTCTATATGCTTGTTTTCTACATTTTTTTTCACAAAATCTAATTCTCGTTCAAAATTTAAATACATTTCTTTCTCCTTTATTAACATAACATATTTTACAACAAAATGTTTACTATTGTCAAATTTTATTTTTTTATATATAATAATTCTAATAATTATTGAGAGGTGTTTATGAAGATTTTTAGAAGAATATTATTATTCCTACTTATTTTAATAATAGTAATTCTATCAATTCTTTGCATAATTGGTTTTTCCACATACTCTTCTAAATTAAAAGAAAAGCCACTTATAACTAGAATTGAAGAAATTACATCTGATGAACATTTTGTAAAATTCAGTGATATGTCATCAGATTACAGAAATGCTGTAATTGCTGTTGAAGATCATAGGTATTATGACCATGGACCAGTTGATTTTATCGGAATTGGACGAGCAATTTTAACAAATATACGTTATGGAGAACTTCGTGAAGGTGGAAGTACAATTACTCAACAAGTTGCAAAAAATATTTTTTTCTCTACTGAACAAACCTTCACTAGAAAATTAGGTGAAATATTTGCCGCTTTTGACTTAGAAAAAAATTATAGTAAAAATGAAATATTTGAGTTGTATGTAAACACTGCATACTTTGGAGATGGATACTATGGTATTTATGACGCAAGCTATGGATACTATAATAAATCACCTAAAGATTTAAATTTGGATGAAGCTTCTATGCTTGCAGGAGTTCCAAATGCTCCATCTGTATATGCTCCAACTGTAAATCCAACTCTTGCAAAACAACGCCAACAACATGTTATAAAAAAAATGCTTGAATATGGTTACATTACCAATGAACAAGCTCTAGAAATTTTATAATTAATAATCCTGAATCAACTATTACTAATAACCGTAATTACAAAAATAACTGGTAGTCTTAATTTTATAGAGTACTAAAAAAAGTAGATATATTTTTTATTTTTAAGTTATTTTTTACCTGTTGAGCATAAATTTAATAATAGGAGGATTCTATGCACATTTTTATATTTAGAAAAAAATTTTTGCTACTCTGCATTCTTTCTATTATTATTTTATTTGCTTTAATTTTTATTTTTTATATTCAAACTTCAGAATATATTTTTACTAGTAGTGACTTAGAATTTAATATGCAGGAGAAAATAAATAACTTAACAAAAAATAATGAGAAAATTGCATATTTAACATTTGATGATGGACCAACACTTAAAGCTACAGGAAAAATATTAGATATCTTAAAAGAAGAAGATGTTAAAGCCACTTTTTTTGTAATTGGAAAATATGTAAAAAAACATCCTGAGCTCGTAAAAAGAGCTTATAGCGAAGGACACTATATTGCAAATCACGGATATAATCATAATAATCAACAATTATATTCTAGTACAAACAATTTTATATCTGAAATAAAAAATACAGATTTAGAAATTGGCAATGCTATTGAAATTCCTGATTATAAATCATATGTCTTTCGATTTCCCAATGGGTATATGTCCCCAATGTATAAATCACAAAAGAAAAAATCAGCAGAAGCTTTAAATAAAATGGGATATATTTATGTAGACTGGAATTGTTTAAATAAAGACTCTGAAAAAAAGATTTCATCTTATCAACTATTTTTAAATCTGAAAAATTCTGCAAAAAATAAAGGAACTTTAATAATTTTAATGCATGACACATGTGATGTTAATAATACTCCTGCTGTTTTAAAAGACTCAATAGAATATTTAAAAAATCAGGGATATATATTTCATAATTTCTATGATTTTTTTAATTAACATGAATATTAGGCACATTAATCTTATTATGTCAAAATAATTAGATTAAAATTATAAATTTTAAAACATTTGGATGTAACATTCCTGCACTAAGATGTCAAAATAACTAAATTAAAATTATTAACAATATTTCTCAAAGTATTACTTTTCAGACTAAACATTGTAAAATAGACCAAAATATTGATATTATTTTTGTTAAATACCAATAGATAGTGCTAAAACTTTTTTAACAAAAAATATTTATTTATCAACATTTTGGTCTATTTTCTTTATGCTACACTGAATTACAACCACAATCCAGTGATTATAAAAGGTCCTACATCTTTGTTTACTTTACACTACATTAAATTATAACCTTAAAGTTGATTTTTTTGCATATTTGTCAATACTATTCTTTCATTTTTATCCTGCTTAGCATCAAATTTCTTTTGCAATTCTATTATAGGAATTGGTAAAACTGAAATTACAACAGTAATCAACCATTGTACCATCGTCAAATTAGTCAATTCAAAAATTTCAGCAATTGGAGGAATTATGACAACAATAGTTTGAACAAATATTCCTAATAATAAAGCACCAACCAAATATTTATTTTCAAACAATCCAGTTTCAAACAAAGACTTTTCATTTTTTATATTAAAACTATGTATCAATTCTAATAATCCAATTGTCATAAAAGCCATTGTTCTTGCAACTTCAATTCCGTAATATTTATTTCCAATGCTAAATGAAACCAAAGTTAAAACACCAATTAATATACCTTCAACAATTATTTTATTCCATAATCCATCTGCAAATATTCCCTTTTTACTATTTATTGGTTTTCTATTCATTATATCTTTATCTGGTTTTTCTAATCCTAAAGCTATTGCTGGTAATGAATCTGTTACAAGATTTATCCATAAAAGCTGTATTGCAAGTAATGGAGATTTTAATCCCAATACTAATCCCATAAATATTGTCACTATTTCTCCTATATTTGTAGCTATTAAAAAATGTATTGCTTTTCTTATATTATCATAGATATTCCTTCCTTGTTTTACCGCTTCTACTATTGTAACAAAATTATCATCAGTCAATATCATATCTGCTGCATTTTTTGCCACATCTGTTCCATTTTTACCCATCGCTATTCCTATATCCGCTTTTTTTAATGCTGGACTATCATTTACTCCATCTCCAGTCATAGCTACAACTGCTCCAGTTCTTTGCCAAGCTTTTACTATTCTTACTTTATGCTCAGGGCTAACTCTCGCAAAAACTGCATAATCTTTTATATTTTTTCTCAATGCATCATCTGTCATCTTCTCTAATTCTTGACCTGTTATTGCTTTATCATATGGTCCTAAAATTTTTAAATCTTTTGCTATTGCCTTTGCTGTATCTAAATGATCTCCTGTTATCATTACTGTTTTTATTCCTGCTTTTTTACATGTTTTTACTGCTTCTTCCACACCTTCTCTTGGTGGATCTATCATTCCAAGTAATCCTATAAAATTTAAATCTTTTTCTATTATTTCTGATGAAATTTTATTTGGAACATTATTTACATCCTTATATGCTACTGCTATTACTCTCAAAGCTTTATTCGCCATTTTAGTATTTTGTTTTAATATTTCATTTTTCTCTACTTGATCTAATCTTTTTCCTGTTATTTCATTATAAATACAATTTTTTAATAAAATATCTGGTGCTCCTTTTGTTATAATTCTATATCTATTTCCTATTCTATGTATTGTTGTCATCATTTTTCTGTTAGAATCAAAAGGTATTTCATTTATTCTAGGCATATTTTTTTCTATTTCTTCTTTTTTTTCTCCAATGCTAATTAGTTTTTCCACTATTGCTTTTTCTGTTGGTTCCCCTATTATTTTTATTTTATTATTATCTTCCACATCTATTAGGCAATCTGTACATAACGCTCCTAATTCTATTGCTTTTTTATTATCTTTTGCATATATTTCTACTATCTTCATCTCATTTTGTGTTAATGTTCCTGTTTTATCTGAACATATTACTGTACTACTTCCAAGTGTTTCAACAGCTGGTAATTTCCTAATTATACTATTTTTCTTTGCCATTTTAGTTACTCCTATTGAAAGTACTATTGTTACTATAGCTGGTAGCCCTTCTGGTATTGCTGCAACTGCAAGACCTACAGATGTCATGAACATTTCAATTGGATCTATTTTTTTAACAACTCCTATTACAAATATTATTATACAAATTATTAAACATGCTACTCCCAATATTTTACCTACCTGGCCTAATTTTATTTGTATCGGTGTTTCAGGAGCCTTATTTTCTATCATCATATTAGCTATTTTTCCAACTTCTGTTTTCATTCCTATATCTGTTACTATCGCTTTTCCATGTCCATTTACAACTATACTTGCCATAAATCCTAAATTTTTTCTATCGCCTATTGGGCTATCACTTTTTCCTATAAATTCTGCATCTTTTTCTGAAGGAATTGTTTCTCCTGTCAAACTTGATTCTTCTATTTTTAATTGATGACTTTCCATTATTCTAACATCTGCTGGTACATAATTTCCTGCCTCTAATATTACTAAATCTCCTGGTACCAAATTTTCTGTATCGATTTCTTTTGTTTTCCCATCTCTTATAACTTTTGCCTTTTGTACTGTTAGTTTTTTCAAACTCTCAATAGATTTTTCTGCTTTTGCCTCTTGTACTACCCCCATAATTGCATTTAATACTACTATTGCTATTATTATAATCGAGTCAAAATAATCATTCTCTCCTTGTAAATTTGAAACTACCGCAGATATTATTGAAGCAATTATTAAGATTATTATCATAAAATCATTAAATTGTTTAAAAAATTTTATTATTATTCCTTCCTGCTTTTTTTCATTTAATTTGTTTTTCCCATATTCATTCTCTCTTTTTTTTGCTTCTTCCTCTGTTAATCCTATTTTTTCATTAGTTTTTAATTTTCTAAGAATTTCTTCCTTTCTTATTGTTTGCCACATAATTACACTCTCCTTTGTATATTTTGCTTGTCTTATTTAACTATATGCTTGTCTGTTTTTTTTATTACTATAAAATTTTGCACTTTTTTGTCATTTTTTCATATTATAAATCGAGAGAAAAATCACGGACATTTCATTTACATCATAAAAAGCAAGATTTATAGCATTAAATTATACTAAAAAATTATCTGCAATATCTCAAATGTTCCAATTTGGAGGAAATTATGTTTATAAATTCATTATTTTTGGCTATTTCTAGTAGTATCGATTCTCTAGGAATTGGTATTACCTATGGTATAAAAAACACAAAAATTTCTTTCTCTGCAAAATTTGTTTTGTTTTTTATAGCCTTAATTATTTCTATTATTTATATTTTGCTTGGTGGTGCTTTAAAATACTTTTTACCTACCTTTATTACTTTGTATTTAGGTAATATTATCTTAATCACTATGGGTCTTTTTATGGTTATTCAATCTCTAAAAGAACACAAAAAAGAAGCTATCGCTTCTTTTGATAAAGATATTAAATTTGTTTCCGAAGAAAAGATTTATTCTTTTTTCATTAAGTGTTTAGGAATTACTATTAAAATTATTAAAAATCCTAATTCTTCCGATTTTGATAATTCTAATTCTATTGATTGTAAAGAGGCTCTATTTTTAGGTTTTGCCCTTTCTTTAGATAGTTTTTGTATTGGTATTGGGTTTAGCATGCTGGATTTTTCTTCTTTTCTTTTTCCTTTTTTTATTAGTTTTTTCCAGTTAGCTTTTTTGAATTTAGGAAATTATTTTGGGAGAAAAATTCATAAATTTAGTAAATTACCTGATAATGTTTGGTCTTTCATCTCCGGTTTATTATTAATTATTATAGGATTAATTTAATTTATTCAATCTTACTCAAAATTGCCTCTTAGCTTAATTACATTGGAAATGTAACTAAAATTCTAGGCTAGTTTCATTGATAATAATTTTGATATTCCACTTTCTTCCATTGTTACACCATATACTGTATCTGCCACTTCCATTGTTCCCTTTCTATGTGTTATTACTAGAAATTGTGTATCTTGTGCAAATTTTTTTAGATACTCTGCATATCTATATACATTTACATCATCCAATGCTGCCTCTATTTCATCTAATACACAGAATGGTGCTGGATTTATTTTCAAAATTGCAAATAATAGTGCTATTGCTGTTAATGCCTTTTCTCCTCCTGATAAAAGTGACATACTTTGTAATTTCTTACCTGGTGGCTGTACTGTTATTTCTATTCCACATTCTAATATATTTTCTTCATCTTCTAGTTTTAATTCTGCCTTTCCTCCTCCAAATAGCTCTTGGAATACCTCTTGGAAATTTTTGTTGATTGTTTTGAATTTTTCTTTAAATTGTTCTTTCATTATTTGTGTCATTTCTGTAACAATTTTTCTTAATTTTGTCATAGTTGTTTCTAAATCTAATCTTTGTTCACTCATAAAATCATAACGTTCTTTTAAATTTTTATATTCATCAATTGAGTCTAAATTGACACTTCCTAAATTTTTCATTTCTGTTCTTAATTCATTTACTCTTTTTTGTGTATTTGTCACATTTTCTGGTTTTTTATAATCTGTTACTGTATTTGGTGTCAATTCATATTCTTCCCACATTTTATTAATTATGCTATTTATATCTTCCTCTAGTTTTGTTTTTCTAACTTCTAATTTCACTAACTGTGATTTTAAATCTTCTATTATGGCAAATTTTTCTGTTATTTGCTCTTCTTGCTTTTCTAACTTTTGATTTTTTTCAATTCTTTCTTGCTTTAGTGTTTCTATTTTTGTACCACTTGTCTTTACTTCTTCTTTTATATTTTCTATTTTTTCTTTTATCTCTTTTATTGTTTCTTCCAAATTTAAATTATCCTGATTTATTTGTTCTATTTGAATCTTTTTATTTTCTATACTCTTAGTGTTAGTCTCTAATTCTTGGTTTATTCTCTGTTGTAACTCCTCTAATGAACTTTCGCTTTCATCAAATGATGATACTGAAATTTTTAAATTAGTTATATCAAAATTCAAGTCATCAATATATTTCTGATTATCTTTATTTAACTCTGTATATTCAGTTATGACCTGTGTTAATTTATTTGTTTCTTCCATTAAATCATGTATTATTTGATTTGTTTTTTCTTGCTTATCGCTAATTTGCTCCTTTTGCTCTTCTAATCTTTGTTTTTCTTCCTTTAATACTTGTATTCTTTTTTCTATTTTTTGAATACTTTCTTCTATTAATATTATTTTTTGTTTTTCTGTTGCATATGTTATATCTATTTCTTGTAATTCTTTTTCTAAATTAGCAGAAAGTTCTAGTATTCCTTCTATTGATTCTTCATATTCTTCTCTTTCTTTCGTTAACTCGCGGACTTTTTCCTTTCCTTCTTCTATTTCTTTTCCAAGTTTTTCTATTTCCTTACTTCTTCCTAAAATATTTACCGTTTTTTTAGCAACAGACCCTCCTGTTATAGCTCCTGATGCATTTATTACATCTCCCTCTTTTGTCACTATTCTAAATGCATATTTATTTTGTTTTGCAATTTTTATTGCAGTATCCATATTATCAACTATTACTGTTCTTCCTAGTAGATTATATACAATTTGTTCATATTTTTTATTATACTTAATTAAATCTGCCGCTATTCCTAAATAACCCTTTTCATTTGTTTTAATTTTTTCTAATTTATTTCCTCTTACAGATGTAATTGGCAAAAATGATGCTCTTCCCAAATTATTCTTTCTTAAATGTTCTACCAATCTTTTAGCATCCTCTTCTGTTTCTGTTACTATGTTTTGCAAACTAGCTCCTAAACACATTTCTATTGCTGTTTGTAATTCTTCTGGAACTTCTATAATATTTGCAAGTACACCATACATTCCCTTTCCTAAATCTTTTATATTTTCACAATCCTTTAATAAAGCTTTTACACTTTTTATATATCCTTCTTTTTCTCTTTCTGTTTCAATTAAAAACTTTTGCCTAGATTCCTTTATTCTAATTTCACTAGATAAATTATTCATTTTTATATCATATGTTTTTATCTTTTGAGTCGCTTCATCCTTTTGATTCTTTATCTTATCTATTTCTTTTACTATCTTATTTCTTTTATCTTCTATTTCATAAAAATCTTTAGAAATATCTTCCTTTCGCATTCTAGTATTATCTAATTCAGATATATTAGACTGCAACTCAGAATCTATTTGTTTCTGTCTTTTTTCATAATTTTCATAATTAACATTTTGTGTATTAATATCTGACTGTAACTCATACTTTCTATCTGTATTTTCTTCCACAGTCCTTTTATACTGCTCAATTTCTAATTCTTTATCTGATAAAGTTTTTGTAATATCTGCTAAAGCCTTTTCTTTTTCCTCTAACTCTTTTGCAAACTTTTCCTTATTTTCTCTCAAATTATACTTCTTATCTTCTTTCTGCTTTAATTCCTCTTCAAGTTCATTTTTTCTTTTGTTGTTTTCTATAATTTCTTCTTCAAATCTTTTTCTATTTTCATTATTATTTGAAATTCTTGTATTAGCAACATTTATATCAGAATTTAACATTTCAATTTCCTTCTGACTTTCAAAACCTATATTTGACATTTCCTCTATTTTAGTTGTAATATCATCAATTGCTGATTTTAATTCTTCCTTTAGCATTTTTACTCTTTCAAGCTTTCCCTCTTCCTCATTACAATGTTCTTTTGTAATTTCCTCATCTTTTGTTAATTCTTCCAAACTATGTCTGTACTTTTCTATATTGTGAATAAACAAACCTATTTCAATATTTTTCAATTCCTCTCTTAAATTTAAATATTTTTTAGCTTTTTCGGATTGTTCTTTAAGTGGATCTAAATTTCCCTCAATTTCTGCCAAAATATCATTTATTCTTAATAAATTCAATTTTGTATGTTCCAACTTTTTCTCAGACTCTTGTTTTCGTATCCTATATTTTACAATACCAGCTGCCTCTTCAAAAATATGTCTCCTATCTTCTGATTTATTACTCAATATTTCATCAATCTTTCCTTGTCCAATAATTGAATAACCATCTCTTCCAATACCTGTATCCATAAAAAGTTCTAAAACATCTTTTAATCTACAAGGAGTTTTATTTATAAAATAACCTGTCTCTCCACTTCTATACAATTTTCTAGTAACAGTAACTTCTTGATACTCTATTGGTAATGATCCATCAGAATTATCAAAAACCAAAGAAGCTTCTGCAAACCCCAATGACTTCCTATTTTGAGTACCTGCAAAAATAATATCAAGAGATTTACTCCCTCTCAAAGATTTCATACTTTGCTCTCCTAGAACCCATCTAATAGCATCTGACAAATTACTTTTACCAGAACCATTAGGTCCAATAACAGCTGTTATTCCATTTCTTAATTCTAAAACTGTTTTATCTGCAAACGATTTAAATCCCTGCATTTCTAATCTTTTTAAATACATTTATCTCACCTTTTATTACTAAATTTATCTATATAATTATTGTTAATTCTATATATTATTAATTTTTAATTTTATTTATTTTAATCTTATTATATTAATTATAAATATTATTTATTTTGATCTTAATATTAATTCTAATATTATTCATTTTAATCTTAATATTAACTCTAATATTATTCATTTTAATCTTAATATTAATTCTAATATTATTTATTTTAATCTTAATATATTAATTCTAATATTATAATTTCAACCTTAGCAGTATTAAATTTTTAAACAAAACCACTAAATTAAGATTTAAATAATTTTTATATTATTCATATTCTTTCTCTATTTCAACATTATAACATTAAAAATAAAATTTTACTACTTATTGTTAATATATTTTTATACAACTTATCCTTATATAGTTAACCTTTATATAACCTATATATAACCTACCTTTTTGCATATTATTCTCTCATGCTATGCCATAATTAAAATCTCATATACCTCATCATAGAGCAGAGTTAATTAATAAACACAAAAAGCAAGACTAAAAAATCTAACTCATAATCAAAATTGAAAAATAACAGAAAAAAATATTTTAAATAAAAACCAAAATAAAATAATTAATTCTTGTAATCACCACAAACAAATTTAAATATTTTCTGAAACTTAAAAATCTTCTTAGAATCCCTACAATTCTTTATCAACTGAATCATAACTCTCTTAATCTCATTCTTATTAACCTTTTTAAGCAACATAAGATTAAAAATCAAAGAACACTTATTCAAAAGCTCTTCTCTAGAATAATCAGCAGCATCTATAATATTATAGGCAAAATACATACCATTCTTTAGAACCCTAACATATCTAATCTCTTTATAAGATTTCCCCCATTTTTCCTTGCCAGTATAAATAATAATGGGAAAAATAATCGGATATCTTTCATTAGTACTTTTCTCTTTACTCTTCCACTCATTCATTATATTCATACAATATTCCAAAATATTATATCCAACATTAAAATTTACCTCAATTTCATATTGCATTACAAAATAAATTTCCTTATCAATTAATTTATAAACAATAGCTCTATTATTCTTTACAGATGAACATTCAAAAATGCATTTTTGAATATTAGAACGATTAACATTAATAAATTGCGTAGTAATACATTCCTTCAAAAAATCAGCCACTTCATTTTCCTGATTTATTAACTCCAAAAAGAGTTTATCTATTCTATGCATCATTTTTTCATTCATATCATTTCTAATACTTTTTTCTTTAGCTCTAATTTTATTCATTAACTCACTATCCTGCAAATAATCTAAATAGTCATTATAAGTGAAAAATTTCAATATTACTCCTTTCTGAAATATATAACAAAAAAATAAAAATCTTGAATATAATTCGAATAAAAAAAATTGATTTAAAACAATTGACATAATTATCTTCAAATTAGTTTTAACACAATAAATCGAATTTTACAATGCTTTTTTCGAAATTATTTAAAAACTCATCGCAAAATTCGACTTTACAAAATAATATCCTGTCGTAAAAAATAAATTATTGTTGTTTTTTGTCAAAATTTTCACATTGTAGCATTTTCAGCAAATTCATTATTTACAATTTTTTCATAAGGAGCTTTATCAGTTAATTCTCCTGCTAAAGTCATTACTTCTTGTAATTTGTCAAAACTTTCTTGCTTCAATACAGGTGTTTCATTCCAAGCATCAATATCTTTATAACTCTGAATTGCTCGCTCTAATAAATCCAAATCTGTATCTGGGAAAAAGTTTTGAATTACTTCTGCAATTTCTTTACTAGAATGATTTTTCACCCATTGTTCACCTTCATATATCGCATTTGTAAAACCTTGTATTATATCTGCATTATTTTCTATATAACTTTTTTTGGCAAAATATGCTGTATATGGTATCTCACCCGCTGCTTCTCCAACTGATGCTACTACATATCCCTTTCCTTCCAATTCAGTCAATGATGCTGTTGGTTCAAATAATGTAACATATTCTGCATCTCCTGCAGTGAATGCACCTGCCATTAAATCAAATTTAATACTATCATCTAAAACTACATCTATTTCTGGATTTATTCCATTCTGCTTTAATACATATTCTAATGTCATAAAAGGCACTCCACCTTTTCTTCCTGGAATAATTGTTGTTCCCTTCACATCTGTCCACTCAAAATCATCATTTGGATTTTTAGATACTAATAATGAACCATCTTTTTTAGTCATTTGGGCAAATACTTGGCAATAATCTTCCTTTCCCTCATTATATACATAAATTGATGCTTCTGGACCTGCAAACCCTATTTCACATTGATTAGCTAATACTGAAGTCATTACTGCATCTGCTCCTGCTGAAGTTGTAAGTTCAATTTTGATTCCATTTTTTTCAAAGAATCCATTATTTATTGCTACATATTGTGGTGCATAAAATACTGAACGTGTTACTTCACTTACTGATATTGTTTTTAGTTTTCCTTCATTATCACTTTTTTGTCTTGTTGCAATATATATTCCTACTGCTAAAGCCACAATTAAAACTATCACAATAATGTATATTATTCTTTTTTTACTCATTTCACACCTCCTTATTAAAAATTTCTTTTATATTTTATGTTTATACTTAAGATGTGTGAATTAGTATTTATTTAGTTATAATTTCATTTATTCAATATATACATATATCTATTAAATAAACGCCTGATTTTACTCAGACGTTTGTTTTACAAAATAAGCTTTTGCCGTTTCCAGGCTTATTGTACGGCTTTATTTAACATTTTACTCCCTGCTGACAATTACGTCGTGCTTTTGCACTCCTTCCTTTGATTTCTTCTGAGACAAACCACATCGAACTTTCTATTGCATCACCTGACATCTTTGAGCCGTCATCTAACCTCCAAATTATGTACGCTGCATTGTACATATAGTTGTCTGTCGTTCCCGGAAGAAGGTCAGTTTCTTTATCCAATTTCAGAATCGCTAGAGCATGGAATAAACGCGAATAGTTATCAGGCAACATTTCTTCACCATATTCCGTGGTCTTTTGATTTAAAATCACATCAATGATTTCAGTTATGAGTTCTTCCCGTATCACTTTCAATTCTTTTTTAGTGATACCTATTCCAAACTCATCTTTCAACCACTCAGCTTTCTCTGAATAAAGAAACTGCTTTGGTATCTTCGCTCTATATTCCAGAGCTTCTCGTAAATCCTCTAAGCACCGATATTGTGCATTCCTTCCATGTACAAGACCATTAATAAATCTTTGATGTTTTCTTTCCATGTTCTTTACCTCCGTTTTTTCCTGGAATTTATTAAGTTACAAATATATAATAACATAGTTTTACATAATTATCAAGTTTTGTATTTCGTTTATTGTCGCACTATTATTTAAATTTTTTGGTTTTTAATATAAACTTTTCTAATAATAATACCGCTAAATACATTAAACCTGCAACTACACCTAAAATTATTACACTAGCCATAACTAAATCCAATTTAAAAACTTGCCCACCATAAACTATTAAATATCCAAGACCTGCTTTTGATACTAAAAACTCACCTGAAATTACTCCAACTAAAGATAATCCAATATTAACTTTTAGTGAATTAATAAATGTAGAAATATTCGCAGGTATCACAATTTTTGTTAATATCTGCCATTTAGTAGCCTGAAATGTTTTTGCCATTTTTATTAAATCTTTATCTGTCCTCATAAAACCATTAAGATTTTCTAATATTGTCACAACAAGTGAAATTGCTACTGCCATCACAATAATTGCCGGCGTTCCTGCACCCACCCAAATTATTATTACTGGTCCTAGTGCTACTTTAGGTAAACTATTTAATACCACTAAATATGGATCTAATACTTTTGCCAAAAAATCTGACCACCATAAAATAATTGCAATTATTATTCCCAATATAGTTCCCAATAAAAAGCCTACTATAGTTTCATATACAGTTACTCCAATATGTTTAAGTAAATCATTAGAACCTAAGTTCATAAAAGTCTCCAATATTCTACTTGGCTGACTTGTTATAAAGCTATCAATAATTTTAGCATCTGCAAGCAATTCCCATACACCTAAAAAAATTACTAAAATTAATATCTGTACAAGTGTTACTAATCTTTTTTGTCTTTTATTTTTCCTAATATATTCCTTTCTTTCTTTTGAAATCAGTACATTATTCATCATCACGCAGCTCCTTCCATAATGTATTAAAATATTTGCTAAACTTAGGACTTTCCCTACAATTTATTGGAGTTCTATCTTCTATATCAAATTGTATTTTATGAACATCTTTAACTGTTCCTGGTCTTTTTGTTAAAACTATTACTCTATCAGACATACTTATTGCTTCTGAAATATCATGTGTTACTATTATTGTAGTTATATTTTCTTTTCTTAAAATACTATATATATCATTAGTAACCATAATCCTTGTTTGATAATCCAATGCAGAAAAAGCCTCGTCAAGTAGTAGTATTTTTGGCTTTATTGCAAGTGTTCTAATAAGAGCTGCTCTTTGCCTCATTCCTCCCGATAATTCTGATGGATATTTATCTTTAAATTCATATAAATTATATTTTTTCAATAATTCCTCTACATAATTTTGAGTAGTTTTAGATAATTTTCCTTTTATCTCTAATCCTAAAATACTATTACTATATATCGTTCTCCATTCTAATAAACAATCTTTTTGCAACATATATCCTATCTCATCTGATGTTTTTTCAAGCTTTCTTCCTTCTATGTAGATTTCTCCTGTTGATTTTTCTTCTAATCCACTTATTATAGAAAGCAAAGTCGATTTACCACAACCGCTTGGGCCAATTATACTTATAAATTCCCCTTTTCCGACTCTTAAATTTATATTTTGTAGAGCCAATACTTCACTCTGTTTAGCCTGATATTTTTTACTAATATTTTTTAATTCTAATATTGTTTCCATATTTAAAATCATTCCTTTCTAAAAAGGCATTAATCAGTACAAATAAATTTCTATAATGAAATTTACTCTTTTTTAACTTTTTATCAGCTTAATATATTTTATGTTATTTTTTAGTTTCGTGATACAAAAA
>CALXSO010000097.1 GCA_944391155.1 uncultured Clostridia bacterium | reverse complement strand
GAAAAAATGAAAAATTTTTTTAAATCAGCTATTGGTGTTGCATTAATGGTACTCCTTTTAATGGGAGCAGTGGTACTGTTTCTCCTAAATTTGGGAGGAATCACAGATGCCATCAGTTTTATGATGGCAATGGGATGTATAGTGCCACCATTGGCATTGATAAAAGACAAGAAAGAGAGAAGATAATTCTCTCTCTTTCTTATGCAAAAAAAACGTATAAATTTTCCACTTATTGCAAACAATATGTGTAAAACATATTTGCAAGGAGTGGAATTTTTTTGAAAGAATATAAAAATTTAAAAATAAATGGTACAATGCTAGAAAAAAGTCAGCTTGACAAACATTTAGAAAAAATTGCAAGTGCCCATAATTTAAGTCCAAAATCAGAAAAAAGCACATATCCAATACCAAATTTAATGAAAGATTTTGAATATATAAAAGAAGTTTATGAACTTTTAAATGAACATTTAAAGTTAGAAATAACAATACATCCTGCAGGAGAATGGCTGCTTGATAATTTCTATATCATTGAGGAAACAGTAAAACAAATACAAAATGAATTGACAATAAAAAAATATACTAATTTCGTGGGAATACAAACAGGAGAATATAAAGGATTTGCAAGAATATATGTGCTTGCAGAAGAAATAATTGCATATACAGATTGTAAGATAGAAAAGGAAAATTTAGAAGAATATTTAAGAAGCTATCAGCAAAAAAGAACTTTAAGTATGGATGAAATATGGAACATAGGAATTTTTTTAGAAATAGCCATAATACAAAAAATAAAAGATGTATGTGTAAAAATTGCAAGCAGTCAAATACAAAAATATAAAGTTGAGGATATAGCGGAAAGATTAATAGAAAATAAGGATAAAAGTGAATTAATATACAAAGTAAAAAACAACAATTATCAGAAAAATATGTTGCAAAAAATTGATATGAAATATCCATTTATAGAATATATGTCATATACATTAAAAAGATATGGGAAAAAAGGAATAAGTTATTTAAATGTCTTAGAGGATATAGTAGAAAAACAAGGAACAACAGTTTCAGATGTGATTCAAAAAGAACATTTTGATATAGCAATGCAAAAAGTACTAATTGGAAATAGTATAACAAGTATAAAAAAAATTCAGAGAATAAATTTTCTGGAAATATTTGAAAAAATAAATGGAGTTGAAGATATACTAAGAAAAGATCCGGCAAATGTATATGAAAAAATGGATTATACGACAAAAGAATATTATAGAAATAAAATAAAAGAAATATCTAATAAGACTAAAATATCAGAAATATATATAGCAAGAAAAATTTTAGAACTGGCAGAAGAAAGTGCAAATCAGATAACTAAACAAGAAGATACTGTAAGCAAAAATAAAATAGGAACTAATAAAATGGAAAAATTAGATATTCAAGATTCAAACTTAGAAGAAGGTAGAGAAAGTGGGAATCAGAGTAAAATTCAAAATAATGAAGAAGATAATGAGATAAATATTAATAAGGATAAAAAGTTAAATACAAAAATAAGGACAAAAATAAATAAGGAAACACATATAGGATATTATTTGATAGATGAGGGAATAAATGAGTTATATAGAAAGCTTGAATATCCTGCAAAAAAAGAAAGAACATCAAAGCAAAAAACAAAAATATATATAACAGGAATTATTTTAATTTCAATAATAGAGTCACTTTTAATAGCATATTTGCTTTGTCAAAAATTGCAAAATATTTGGATTTTTTTAATAAGTACACTAATATTTTTTATTCCAGCAACAGAACTTACAATACAAATTGTACAGTATATATTAAGTAAATGTGTAAAACCAAAGTTAATTCCTAAAATGGATTTTTCAAAAGGAATTCCCAAGGAAAATACTACTATGGTAATAATTCCAACAATAGTAGATTCAATAGATAAAGTAAAAGAATTGGTAAAGAAATTAGAAGTAGCATATGTATCAAATAAATCTAGAAATCTATATTTTACATTACTTGGAGATTGCACTCAAAGTAAAAATGAAGAAGAGAAAATAGATCGAGAGATAATAAAAATAGGAAAAGAAAAAGTAGAAAAATTAAATCGCAAATATTCAAATGAAGAATTTCCAATTTTTAATTTTATATATAGAAAAAGAATATGGAATGAGAAAGAAGATTGTTATTTAGGTTGGGAAAGAAAAAGGGGGATGATAAATCAATTTAATGAATATTTGCTAAAAAATATAGAAAATCCTTTTCGTGAAAATACAATCGAAAAATATCAAAAAGAAAACAAAGTACCTAAAATAAAATATATAATTACGCTAGATGCAGATACAGATTTAATCTTAGAAACAGCTTCAAAGCTGGTGGGAGCAATGTCACATATTTTAAATTTCCCACAAATAGATAAAGGTAAAAACGTAGTAGTAAAAGGATATGGGATAATGCAACCACGAGTGGGAGTAAATCTACAAATATCTTATAAAAATTTGTTTACAAAGATATTTGCTGGTGCAGGAGGAATAGATTGTTATACAAATGCTATTTCAGATGTATATCAAGATAATTTTAAAGAAGGAATTTTTACAGGAAAGGGAATATATGATTTAGAAGTATTCTCTAAAGTATTAAGTAAAGAAATACCAGAAAATACAGTACTTAGTCATGATTTGCTAGAAGGGTGTTATCTAAGGTGTGGATTAGTATCAGATATTATATTAATGGATGGATATCCTTGCAAATATAATAGCTTTATGAATAGATTATCAAGATGGATAAGAGGAGATTGGCAAATAAGTAATTGGCTGTTTAATAAAAAGTTAAACTTATTATCTAAGTTTAAAATTTTGGATAATTTGAGAAGAAGTTTATTGGAAATTAGTTTAATTTTTTCATTAGTCATTACATGTTTAATAGGTGTTATATATAAAATAAAAATATTTCCAGTTGTTTGTATTTTGAGCTTAATTATAATTTTGCCTTTTGTATTAGAGCTTTTAAATATGCTTATATTTAAAAAAGAGGGTGAGGAAAAACAAAAAACTTTTACACCAAAAATTTCAGGAGTTAAAGGGTCAATTATAAGGGCAATTTTAAGTATTGGTTGTCTGCCACATAAGGCATATATTTCAGCAAAAGCAATAATAAAAACGATATATAGAAAATCATTTACAAAAAAACATATGTTAGAATGGACAACATCAGAGGAAGCAGAAAAACAAGCAAAGACAGACATTTTTTCGTATTATTATCAAATGGGTAGTAATGTGATATCAGCAATAATATGTATTGCAATTGGGATAGGATTAAAAAGTATATATGCAATTATACTTGCAACTTTATGGGGATTGACGCCTGCAATAATGCAAAATATAAGTAAAATGAAAAATAAGAAGCAACCACTACAAGAATTAAATGATTCAGAAAAAAATGAATTCAAAAAAATAGCATTAAAAACATGGCAATTTTTTGAAGATAATTTAAATGAAGAAAATAATTATTTAATAACAGATAATATACAAGAAGATAGGATACCACAGATTGTACAAAGAACATCTTCAACTAATATAGGATTATCACTTTTAGCGGTATTATCTGCATATGATTTGAAATTTATTGACGAAGAAAAAACAATTGAATATTTAAATAATATTATATTAAGTATAGAGAGCTTGCCAAAATGGAATGGTCATTTATATAATTGGTATAATACAAAAACTAAAGAGCCATTATTACCAAGATATATTTCCACAGTTGATAGTGGCAATTTTATAGGTTATTTATATACGGTAAAACCATTTTTAGAGGAATTTAGTGTAAAAATAAAAGAAGAACAACAAAAAAATAATGCTGTAACAGAGAAACAATTTCAGCAAATTCAAGAAAAAATAAATAATTGTTTAAGAATAATTTCAAATATAATAGACACAACAGATTTTTCATTACTTTATAGTAAAGATCACGAATTATTTTCTATAGGATATAACATAGAAGAAAATAAATTAACAGATTCATATTATGATTTATTAGCTTCAGAAGCTAGACAAGCAAGTTTTGTAGCAATAGCAAGAAAAGATGTACCAGTAAAACATTGGAATTCATTAAGTAGAACATTAACTATACTTGGAAAATATAAAGGTTTAATATCTTGGTCAGGAACATCTTTCGAATATTTAATGCCAAATATAAATATGCCAAAATATGAAGGAAGCTTATTAGATGAGTCTTGTAAATTTATGATATTGAGTCAAATAAAATATGCAAAGGAGTTAAATATTCCATGGGGAATTTCAGAAGCTGCATTTAATCTGAAAGATTTGCAAGGTAATTACCAGTATAAAGCTTTTGGTGTTCCTTGGTTAGGATTAAAGCGAGGGCTTGCTGATGAAATGGTTGTATCAAGCTATGGAGGAATGCTTGCAATTTTCGATGAACCCAAAAAAGTATTTAATAATGTAGAAAGATTAAAACAATATGGAATTGAAGGAAAATATGGACTATATGAATCAGTTGATTTTACTCCAGAAAGATTAGAAAAAGGAAAAACGGGAGTGCCTGTAAAAACATTTATGGCACATCATCAAGCACTTATATTACTTTCAATAAATAACTTGTTTAATAATAATATATTCCAAAACAGATTTTTGAAAAACCCAGAAATTGAAGGCACAAGTATTTTGTTACAGGAAACAATGCCTGAAAAAGCAATAATAACAAAAGAGAATAAAGAGAAAATAGAAAAGCCAAAATATAAAGATTATGAAGATTATATACAAGAGACTTATACAAAAATAGATGAAAGATTAGTAAGAGGAAATATAATATCAAATGAAAATTATATTATTGCAATGAATCAAAAAGGACAAGGATTTAGTAAATATAAAAATGTATATGTAAATAGATTTAAAGTAACAGATGACTATCCACAAGGATTATTTTTTACAGTTAAAAATATAAAAACAAAAAGCATTTTAAGTACAAACTATATGAAAGATTCTCAATATAAAATTACTTTTGCACCAGATAGAATAGAGCAAGAAATAGTAAAAGAAAATTTAAAAGCAAAAGTGGAAACAATAGTAACTACTAAAGAGCCAGTAGAAATTCGAAAAATGACATTAGAAAATTTAGGAAATGAAGAAGAAATTGTAGAAGTAACTGCATATTTTGAACCAGTATTATCAAGAAAAGAACAAGAATATGCACATCCAGTGTTTAATAATTTATTTTTAATATATTCATATGATGAGGAAACAAATAGTTTAATAGTTAAGAGGAAAAAAAAGGAAAATGAGGATAAAGAAATATATTTGGCAGTGAATTTAGTATCTAATGTAGAGAATATAGGTGATTTAGAATTTGAAATAGATAAGGAGAAATTTGTAGGAAGAGCAAATTTAGGTATTCCACAAATGATAAAAAATTCTAATCCCTTATCAAAAAAAATTGGTTTAGTAACAGAACCAATAGTTGCATTGAAAAGAAATATAAAAATAAAACCGAATGAAAAAACTAATATAACATTATTAATATCAGTAGAAGAAGATAAACAAGATGTACTAGAAAATATAAAAAAATACAAAATAAGTGAAAATGTGGAAAAAGCATTTGCATTATCAAAAGCGGGAGTAGAAGCTAATAGTAGATATTTAAGGATTAAGGGAACAGAATTAAGAGATTATGAAAAAATTTTATCATATATAATTTTTAAAAATCCAGCTAAAAAGTTAATACTTGAAAAATTACCAAAGAGAAATTATATGCAAAGTGATTTATGGAAATATGGAATTTCAGGAGATTTACCGTTAATATTGGTGAAAATTAAAGATGTGAATGATGCATATATATTAAAAGAAGTATTAAAAATGTATGAATTTATAAGAACTAAAAAAGTGGAAGTAGAGATTGTGATACTTGATGAAGAAAGACATAGTTATGAAAATTTTGTAAGAGAAGAGATAGATAATATTATACTAAATGAACATATGTCATATTTAAGAAATATAAAGGGAGGAATTTTTGAATTAAATAAAAATGATATAGAAAAAAGAGATAGAGAAATATTAGAATTGGTTTCAAGTGTAATTATAGATAGTAGTAAAGGAGGAATTAAAAATACAATTCAAGAGCTTGAAGAAGAATATCTTGAAAAAGAGAAAAATACAGTTGAAGAGAATAAAATGCAAGTTATAGAAAATGATGAAACAGAAAATATTGATATATTAAAAAAAGAAAATTTAAAATATGAGAATGAATTAGGAGCTTTTTCAGCTGATGGGAAAGAATATAATATAAGGATAGATAAAAATAGAAGGACTTATACTGTTTGGTCACATGTAATTGCTAATGAGAAATTTGGAACATTGGTAACAGAAAATATGGGAGGGTATACATGGTATAAAAATTGTAGATTAAATCGTGTTACAAGTTGGGAAAATAAACCAAATAGTGATATTCCATCAGAAGTAATTTATATAAAAGATTTAGAAAATAAAAAAGTATGGTCATTAGGTGCAAATCCGAAACCAGATGAGAAAGTTTATAATATAATATATGGTTTTGGGTATGCAAAATATTTACACAAAAGTGATGAAATTGAGCAGTGTGTTGAAATATTTGTACCAAAAGAAGATAGTATAAAAATACAGATATTGACTTTAAAAAATTTATCTGCAAATAGAAAAAAATTAAAATTATATTATTATGCAAAGCCGGTACTTGGAGAAGATGAAATCAAATCAAATGGATATATAAATTTAAAATATGATGAAAATAATAATATAATAACTTTAAGAAATTTGTATAACAATGAATTTCCAAATGATATAACTTATGTGTCTAGTAGTGAAAAAATTAATTCATATACAGGAGATAAGGATTTCTTTTTAGGAATAGGTGGTTTAGAAAATCCTGAAGGAATACAAAAAACAAGTTTAAATAATGAAAATAGTATAGGGAAAAAACCTTGTGTAGCATATGAAATAGAAGTAGAACTTGAAAGTTTTGGAAGAAAAGAAATTGTCTTTATGCTCGGAGCAGAAGAAAGTATTTTAGAAAGTAAAAATAAGGCATATAAATATAGTAAAATTCAAAATTGTAGACAGGAACAAGAAAGAATACAAAAATTTTGGAAAGAAAATTTAGAAAAATTACAAGTATATACTCCAATTGAATCAATAAATATCATATTAAATGGATGGGCAATTTATCAAACAATAAGTAGTAGATTACTTGCAAAGACTGGTTATTATCAATCAGGAGGAGCATATGGCTTTAGAGACCAGTTGCAAGATACATTAGCATTAAAATATATATCACAAGACTTTTTAAAAAATCAAATAATAAAACATAGTAAACATCAATTTTTAGAAGGCGATGTAGAGCATTGGTGGCATGAGGAAACCCAGAGGGGAATAAGAACAAGGTTTTCTGATGATTTGTTATGGCTTGTATATTTAACTTTAGAATATATTGAATTTACTGGAGATAAGTCTATTTTAGAAATTGAAACTCCATTTCTTCAAGGAGAAAAATTAGCAGATGGCGTAGATGAGAAATATGATAGGTATATTGAGAGTAAAGAATTTGGTACGATTTATGAACATTGTGAAAGAGCAATCGAAAAGAGTTTAAGATTTGGAGAAAATGGACTACCTTTAATTGGTTCTGGGGATTGGAATGACGGATTAAATAAAGTAGGAAATAGAGGTAAAGGCGAAAGTATTTGGCTAGGTTTCTTCATGTATGATATATTAGAAAGATGGATAAAATTGCTTGAAGAGAGAATGGAAGAAATGAAACAAAAAGAAAACCAGTTTATGCAAATAGGTTTAACAGATGATAAGATTATATGTAAGAGTGATTTAAAATCGCTAGAAATAAAAACTTTATACGAAAGAATAAAAAAATATAATAGAGTAAAAAATGATTTAAAAAGAACATTAAATACCAAAGGATGGGATGGAAGATGGTATAAGAGAGCATATATGGATGATGGAAGTAGTTTGGGAAGTATGGAAAATGACGAATGTAGAATAGATAGTATAGCTCAAAGCTGGAGCATTATTTCAAATGCAGGAGATAATGATAAAAAATATATATCAATTGAAAGTTTGGAGAATCATTTAGTAGATAAGGAAAATGGAATAATAAAATTATTAGATCCACCATTTGAAAAAGGAAAATTAGAACCGGGATATATAAAGGCATATTTACCTGGTGTTAGAGAGAATGGTGGACAGTATACACATGTGTGTTGTTGTTAATGCCAGTTTTTGAAAAATATTGATACTCTTAAAATTTGTATATCAAAATACTTAAAAAATGTATATTGATATAGAAGAATACATATTGAATAAATTTATAAAA
>CALXSO010000096.1 GCA_944391155.1 uncultured Clostridia bacterium | reverse complement strand
AACAGAAAAACAAAATTTACACTCAAAGCAAAAAAGCTTGACGATAATTAACAAAAAACATATAATTTTAAGTAATAAAAAAGAGAAAGATTATCCACTAAATTAAAAAAATATGAATAAAATTTATGACATTAACAATAAATCTATAACCAATCTTATACATCAGAAAAAATTAAAGAAGTATAAAAAATACAAAAAAATAAATAGAGGTGAAATATATGGAACTAATAGATGTACTAGATGAAAATGGAAATTATACAGGAAAAGTTGAAGAAAGAAAAAATGTACATAATAATGGTTTATGGCATATACACGTTGGTGTATGGATTATGAACCAAAAAGGAGAATTACTATTCCAACAAAGATCAAAAAATAAGAAATTAAATCCAAATAAATGGACAAGAACAGGAGGACACGTTGACAGTGGAGAAACACCATTAAAAGCAGTACAAAGAGAAACATATGAAGAAATAGGAGTTAAAATTCCACTAGATAAATTTAAGTTACTAAACATTAATAAAGAAGAAGTGTATATTCCAGACTATCAAATAATTAACAGACATTTTATATATAGTTATCTAGCATTAGTTGATTTTAAAATAGAAGATTACACTATGCAAGAAGAAGAGGTAAGTAATTTAAAATATATAACTGTAGAAGAGATGGAAGATGCATATAAAAACAAAGATAATAGTTATACATTTATAAGGTGGAATGATATAGAAAAAGTAATAATTGAATTAAAGAAAATAAGAGAAGAATTATCAAAAAAATGAGTAATGGAGTAAATTTTATGAAAGAATTTGATATAAATGAAGTAATGAAATACTTTTACGAAATAAGCGAAATCCCAAGAATATCTGGAAAAGAAGAGAAAATTGCAGACTATATTGAAAATTTTGCTATAAAAAGAAATCTCAATTATACTAGAGATAGTTATAACAATATTATAATAATAAAAGAAGCGGTAAAAAGTAAAAAAAGTAATGAAAGTGTAATATTGCAATGTCATTTAGATATGGTATGCGAAAAAGAAGAAAACAGTAATCATGATTTTAAGAAGGATGGTTTGGACATATATATAGATGGAGATTTTATTAAAGCAAGAGAAACTACACTAGGAGCAGATAATGGAATAGGAATAGCTATAATACTCGCTATATTAAATTCCAACGAAATAAATCATCCAAAAATAGAAGCTATATTTACAGTTCAAGAAGAAACGACCATGGAAGGAGCAAAAAAAATAGATGTTAGCATGTTAAAAAGTAAAAAAATGATAGGTTTAGATAATATGAATGAAGAAGAATTATGGATTGGATGTGCAGGAGCTAAAATATTTGAATACGAAATAGAAGGCACTAAACAAAAAAATAGCAAAAGTTACACATTGATAAAATTAGGAATAAGTGGATTTCTAGGAGGTCATTCTGGAAAAGATATATCAAAAAATAGAGGAAATCCTATAAAAGAAATGGGAAATTTACTTGATACCTTATCAAAAAAATATAATATTTATCTAAAAAACATTTATGGAGGAGGAAAAGTAAATGTAATACCAAGAGAATGTTATAGTGAAATATTTATTAAATATGATGATTTGAATAAAATAAAGCAAGAAATAATAAATTATAATAAATTATTAAAGAAAAAGAGCATAAATAAAAACGGAAATATTAGTGTCAATATGATTAAACTTGAACAAATAGATAATAATAGTTTTAATTTAAACACAACAAAAAAAGTTATAAAAGTAATAAAAGATATTAAAAATGGTGTATATTATAAAGATAAATACGGAAATCCATTAGTATCATTAAACATAGGAAAGATAGAAAATATTGAAAACAAAATAAAGATATCTTTCTCTATAAGAACAAATAGAAGTGAAGTAGAACAAAAATTAGAGGAAGAACTAAATAATATAGTCAAAAAATATAAAATGCAAGAAAGAAAAAGTGAGTTATCAGGATATGAACATAAAGAAAGGTCAAAATTTATAGACACCTGTAAAACTATATATAAACAATATTTTAAGAAAAAACCAAGAGTATTAGATATGCATATATGTTTAGAAACAGGATTTTTTGCAAATAAAATACAAAATCTAGACTTTATTGCAATAGCACCAAATATTTACGATGCTCATAGTCCAAAAGAAAGATGTTCGGTCTCATCATTAAAAAAGATTTATAATTATTTAATATTAATATTAAAAGAAATTTAACAAAAGAAATTCATTCTTTTAAATTAATTTTTACAAATTATATATTATAATCGCAATCAATCGAAAGGAAAAGAAATGGAATACATAAATAAATATTATGAGAATACAAAAAACGCTTCGCCAAATCCTTTAATAAAAAAATTTATGCAGATGAATATAAAACCGCTAAAGGCTATAGATTTAGGTTGTGGAGCAGGTAGAGATACAATATATTTAATAAAAAATGGTTGGGAAGTTTTATCAATAGATAGAGAAGATACAAAAGAATTTATAACAAAAAAATTAGATGATAGGGAATTAAAAAGGTTCAAGTTTGATGTGCAGAACTTTGAGAATATAAAGTTAGAAAAAAATAATCTAATAGTTTCTAATTTTAGCATTCCTTTTTGCAATAAAAACTATTTTTATGAATTTTGGAGAAAAATAACTGAAAGTATTTTTAAGAATGGATATTTCGTAGGCAATTTTTTTGGTTTAAAAGACTCATGGGCAAAAATAAAAGAAGAAATGGTATTTTTATCTAAAGAACAAGTGCAAGAATTATTTAAAGATTCCTTTGATATAATACTTTTTAACGAAATAGAAAAAGAGGGTAGAACAGGATTAGGAAAAATAAAACATTGGCATATATATAATGTTATAGCACAAAAGAAACAATAGACGTAATTTATAATTAAGAGCTAATATTAGAAAGGAATAATATATGAAAAAAGTAAGTTATAAAGATTTTTTGAACATGTAATTATTGAAAATACATGATATAAAAGATAGAAAAAAAGAAAAAACTATACAATAAAGTGTAGATTTCTTAAAAAGTTCTAAAATAAATAATCAATAAGAAAAAATAAAATTTTAACTTAATAAAAAGAATTATTCAAAAACCACAAGCATAAAATTAAATATCTAAGCATGGAGGTAAAAAATGTTCTTTGTATTAAACAAACAAAAAATTTATACATATTTACTATCTATATTAACTATCATAGTCTTATTTTGCATAGCAGGAAATATGGAAAGAGAAGAGCTTTCAATAGAAACATCAGCAAACAATAAATTATTACCAATATATAGTGTTAAGAC
>CALXSO010000095.1 GCA_944391155.1 uncultured Clostridia bacterium | reverse complement strand
TCTCTAATCCACTCATTTATCTTATGCTTGTCCGATGTATCAATCAAATATCGCAATCCCCTGGATATGTAAATGTTGCTTTATGATATTTTCCTATCATTGCTCCTGCAAGTATTACTGATGACCTCATTTTGTGCATTAGTTCGTCTGGAATTTCAAATTTGTTTATCTTGCTTGTGTCTATTATTACTTTATTATTTTTCTTTTCTATTTTTGCTCCCAGTATTTTTAATATTTCATACATCATTTGTGTATCTTTTATATTTGGGACATTATATAGTGTCGTTTTTCCTGCATTTAATATGCTTGCCGCTATGACTGGTAATGCTGCATTTTTCGCACCTGATATCTTTACAGTTCCTTCGAGTTTGTTTCCTCCTTTTATTATATAACTTGACATTTTTTATCCCCTTTCTTTCCGTTTTATTGTATTTTATGTTTTGTTTACGTAAATTGTGAATTTTGGGGAATTTTATTTTCTATTTACTTTCATTTATTATAAAATTTTAACCTTCATTTTTATAGTGTGTCCTATATATAGGACACACTATTTTACTAAATTCATATTTAAATAAAGTTAACAATACTCTCTATTATTATATTTTTTTCAAAACTTCCACTGTTTCAGGTTCTTTTTTTTCAAATTCATATTGATTTTCTTGTTTTAATTCTTCCAATGAAATTGGTTTTTTTCTAAAAGTATTGTAAAACCTTAGCATTAATTCTGTATTTTTTTGTGCTTGTTCAACTGTAATCATAAAAATTCTCCTATTTTGCTATATTAACAAAGTTCCGATAATGAGATATATTCATCTTTATTGTATTTATCAATATAGATAAAAGTTTCTAATTTCTTTGTAACTTCATATCTAGCTAAAAGATAGTCTGTCCTATAAACAACATAATGCATTTTTAGAATATAAGGATTATTATAGGCAAGATATATTGGAATACTCTCGTGGTAATCTAAATTTATCTGTATTAAGTAAACATTGGATAAAAAATCTCCATAGTCTACTTCATCATCGATAAATCGTATTCTTCTAAGAACTTTTACTTTGTGTTTCAATGAAGTTGGAATAAAAATATCATCTGGTATAGTTGCAGTGCTCCTAATTAAAGCATACATATATTCTTCATGATTTTTTTCAGAATATCTAATGTGATATGTGTTCTTATTTGTTTTACATAAAAGTATATCTTTAAGTAGATAGTCTTTTTCTAATGTTTTTTCACTTATCTCTTCAATATCATCAAAAATAAATTTAATCATTTCCTCCCTTTTCTTTGTTTCCAAATAATTTGGGATGGATAAACATAATTGTTTTTTGTCTGCATATTGTTTACTTTCTATATTTACATTCCACTTCCGCTCGCAAATACCTGAATTAATAAATAATCTCATCTTTTACCTCCTTGTGTTATTACTATGTTATTAGTTTCAATACAATGTAGTTACAGTTGCATTATAATTATATACCTCCTTATATAGAATAACATAATATTATCACAGAATTTCTTGAAATTCAATAATTAATCCTGATAATCTTTATAGTTTTAATCTGAATTTAAAAAAAAAATAATCTTTTTGAATTATATTTATTCTTGATTTATGTTTTTCTGTTTTAAAAATTTTTTATTCTTAAACTTATACAATCTAGTTTGTTCTCTTCTCTCACTAGTCCTTATATTATAGAGATTTTAGTTTTCATTTTGTATTATGTCTTTTTTATTTTACTTCTTATTAAAATTATTTTTATTATGCCTTTATTTTATATTTTCTACTATAAAATTAATTACTTTTTCTTTTTCTTCATTATCTTTATTTAAACTTTCTCTTTCTTTTTGTGTTAACTCTACTAAATATTTATTATATTCTGGAATTATGCTTATTGAGTCTAGGGGATATCCTGGGTTTCTTTTTTTACTTACTTTTTCTACAAAATAAAAGTTGTCTTTACTGTACATATATTTTTTTGCTCCATCTTCATTATATATTACTAGACCATAAACCCATTTAGCAGTAAGTTTTCCTCCATATTCTTTTGTTAATTTTGTATAATATTCTATTGCTTCTTCGTCTGATAAATATTTTCCATTTATTCTTCTTATATGTGTTCCAATTTGTTTTTCTTCTGGAAGTTCTTCTAATATTAAACTAACATCCATTCCTAATGTAGGCATTTTTGTCGCTTCATAATATGCTTTTGCTTTTATATATGCATTTTCTATTGAATTCTTTCCATCTTCTTTTATATTTAGTTCAAATCCTAAATCTCTTATAGATTTTAAATTTATTCCATATTTTTTTAATTGATTTTCATATGATTTAACTTTTGCTGGATTTTTTGTTGCAAATAATAATTCCATTTTTCTTGTATGATATATTTAATAACTTAAAATACCATACCCTCCTCTCTTTATTTTTATTAAAGTTATTTTAATAAATGTTGTTTTATAATATTTCTACTTCTTTAACTTTTCCATCTGTATAAATTTCTCCTGAAATAACTGCTTTTATTATTTTCTCATTATCTTTTTCTACTGTTATATTTATAATATTTCCAGATGGTTGCACTATATTTAATTTTTGATTTTTGTTTTCTTTATAAGCTTGTACGATTCCTACACCAGTTGTTCCTGATCCGCAAGCTGTTTCATAAAACATTGTATTTATTTCGTTTACCCATACTATTGGATTTATTTTTAACATATTTTTTTCTCTTTCTAAATACATTACTCCAACTGCTTCCTCATTTGTTAACTGATATTTTTCTATTATTTTCTTTGTTTCTTCTTTTATCTTGTCTTTATTTTCTAAATATTTTTTTGCATTTTCTTCTTCTATTACTATTGTTACCATACCTTGCATTCTTACTTGATATATCCCGTTTTCCTTTTTTTCTACCATTTTTTTATTTCCTTTATATAATGGTATTTCACAATATGCTTCTCCTTTTTCATTAATACCTGCTTTGATATAATCCTTCCCATTTACTTTAAGTATTAATTCTCCTTCTTTTCCTTCTAAATAGTAATGTGCTGCACTCCTAGTTGCATTTCCACAAAATTCACCTCCTGCCATTTCTAGTTCTGGTTCTTTTCCTAATTCTACAAATCCTACCTGTTCGATATTACTTTCTTTTTTCATTATAGCGTCATTTATTTTTTTCTTTTCTTCTTTTGTGTAACCTCTTTTTAATACAAAAGCTGTATCATTTCCTGCTGGTATATATGTTATGTATTTTATTTTTTGCATTTTATCTCCTCCTATCTTTATTTTACTTTATTTTACTATACTATTTATATTATTTCTACTATTTAAAAAAAATTGCTTTATTTTTTTATAATTCACTGTAGCATAAAGGTAAATAGATTGAAATGTTTATATAATGTTTTTTATTAAAAAAGCTTTATGTATACATATTGGTCTTTAACCAAAAATATTATATATAAGCTTTTTACTCTACTCTACAAAATTTAGTCTGAATAGTAAGTGGAATTATGTTTTCGTAATAGTAACGTAATTATAACTAATTTTATCAAAAATCTTTGTTCCCATTGACATTAGCTTTTAATTTGCTGTATAATTTTTACATATTATTAATAGGAGGTTTTACATAATGAAAAGTGTATTAGTTAAAGATTTATATAGACATACCGAAGATTATTCAAATAAAACAGTTACATTGCAAGGTTGGGTAAGGACTGTTAGAGATTCTAAAACTTTTGGTTTTATAGAATTAAATGATGGTAGCTTTTTTAAGAATGTTCAAATTGTTTTTAATGATAAATTAGATAATTTTGGAGATATTTGTAAAATAACTATTAGTTCTTCTATTGAAGTTATAGGAAGATTAGTGGTTACAGAAAATGCAAAACAGCCTTTTGAAATTCAAGCAGATAAAGTTGATATTTTGAGCAATTCAGATAGTTCTTATCCTTTACAAAAAAAGAGACATTCTTTTGAATACTTAAGGTCAATTGCTCATTTGCGTCCAAGGACAAATACTTTTAGTGCTGTTTTTAGGGTAAGAAGTAGTTTTGCTTATGCTATTCATAAGTTTTTTCAGGAAAGAGGTTTCGTATATGTTCATACACCTATATTAACTGCTAGTGATGCAGAGGGTGCTGGAGAAATGTTTAATGTTAATTCTTTTGATTTAGAAAATGTTCCAAAACTTGATAATGGACAAGTTGATTTTTCTAAAGATTTTTTTGGAAAACATGCTCATTTAACTGTTAGCGGTCAACTAAATGGTGAAACTTATGCAGAAGCTTTTAGAAATATTTATACTTTTGGACCTACTTTTAGAGCTGAGAATTCTAATACAGTAAAACATGCTGCTGAATTTTGGATGATAGAACCTGAAATTTGTTTTGCTGATTTGAATGATGATATGGATTTAGCTGAAGATATGATAAAATATACTTTTCAATATGTTTTAGATAATTGCCCTGAAGAAATGGAATTTTTTAATCAATTTGTTGATAAAACTCTTTTAGAAAGATTAAACAATGTTATTCATTCTGATTTTGCTAGAATTTCTTATACTGATGCAATAAAAGAGTTAGAGAAAGCAAATGATAAATTTGAATTTAAGGTTTCTTGGGGTGTTGATTTACAAACAGAACATGAAAGATATTTGTGTGAAAATGTGTTTAAAAAGCCTGATTTTGTTACTGATTATCCAATGGATAACAAGGCCTTTTATATGAAGCAAAACCCAGATGGAAAAACTGTTGCAGCAGCTGATTTGTTGGCTCCTGGCATTGGTGAAATTATTGGTGGAAGCCAAAGAGAAGAAGATTATGATAAGTTAATTTCTCGTATGAAGGAACTTGATATGCCTTTAGAAAATTATGATTGGTATTTAGATTTAAGAAAATATGGTAGTTGCGTACATTCTGGTTTTGGCTTAGGCTTTGAAAGGGCTATAATGTATTTGACAGGTATGCAAAATATTCGTGATGTGATTCCTTTTCCTAGAACTCCTAAAAATTGTGATTTTTAAATATATATTACTTATATAGAAGAAGGTGTCCCAAAATAGGAACCTGAAAACCAGAAAATCCAACTCTTATAGAGCTGGATTTTTTGGTTACCGGGTTCATATTTTAGTATACCCTCTTCTAATTTTAAATTTTTGTTGATGGTTTCCATAGTATTTTTCTTCTTTGATTCTTTAAAGCTTTGTTTTTATATTTTATTATATTTTATTATATTTTTCTATATTTTTCTATATTTAAAGTAAAATGCAGTTGCACAAATTGTTAAAATAATAATAGAAATAATTAGAATGTTGTTTAAACCTGTGTATGGCAATCTTGTTTGGTTACTTATATTTGCATTATCGTTATTGTATTTATTTCCACTGAAGCTTCCTCCTATTGTATTATTTCCTGTTGCATTTCCTCCTGTCGTATTTCCACCTGTTATGTTGTTTTCGATTGTATTTCCTCCTGTTGTATTATTTCCGGTTGTATTCCCTCCTGTTGTGTTGTTTCCGGTTGTGTTTTCTCCTGTTGTATTGTTTCCTGTTGTATTCCCTCCAGTTGTGTTGTTTCCGGTTGTATTTTCTCCTGTTGTATTGTTTCCTGTTGTATTCCCTCCTGTTGTGTTATTTCCAGTTGTGTTTTCTCCTGTTGTATTGTTTCCTGTTGTATTTCCTCCTGTTGTGTTATTTCCGGTTGTGTTTTCTCCTGTTGTATTGTTTCCAGTTGTATTTCCTCCTGTTGTGTTATTCTCTGTATTATCTTCTTTTTCAATAATAAATGTGATTATTGTTTTATTTCCTGCTTCATCTGTAGCAATTATTTCATATTTTCCTTCATTTCTAATTGTATCTCCATTTTTATAATTTGCAACCTTTTCTCCATCTTTTA
>CALXSO010000094.1 GCA_944391155.1 uncultured Clostridia bacterium | reverse complement strand
ATAATTATCTTTAAAATTTGATTTATTACTATTTTTGTGCTAAAATATAATTGATTTTATATTGGAGGGGGATTTTATGAACGATACTAAAAAAGAATTAGAAGTAATTTCTGGTGATGGTTCTGATTTAAATATTTCACCTGTTTATGAGCATTTAAATGCTGGTAAGCCAAAGTGTAAAGATGAAAAAAGAAAAAATATTGTTGTTCCTAAAGAAAAAAATAAAACTAAATTAGATAATAATTCTGAAAGTGAAATTTCTGAAAATAAACATTCTGAAAATAAATAACTTTTATACATTTTGCATTAATTTTTTAGTCTTAATTTTAATAATGTTTTCTATAAAAAACTTATGTGAGCTTACTTATTATCCTTATCTTTCTTATAAACTATTAAAATATATCCAATAAAATAGGCTTTTAAAAAGTTCTCTAAATATTGGATATATTTTTGTATTTTTTATTTTATCTGCATCTACGTCGAAAACAACCTGAAAAAGTACCACTATTACCATTAGAATTTGGAGTTATTCTTGCATTAACAGAATATCCATCATTATTTTCTCTGCAATTACATGATGAGCATTGGTTGTTTGATGTATTTTGATTATTTATGTTCGACTGAATAGTAAGTAAGTCATTACTGTTCCCATTTCCACAATTACTACTAACTGTTAAAAGATTATTATCTGAATTTCTATTATTGCAGTTACTATTTACTGTCCATATGGTATTATCATTACATCTACAAGTATTACAATTACTATTTACAGTTAACAAATTGTTATCATTATTATTACTACAATTACTACTAATTGTAAGTAAATTTCCATTGTTGTTTCCACATCTACTTTGTATTCTTAGTAAATCTGATGTATTGCATGTATTGTTGTTTTGATTACAATTGCATTTTCTTTCATGAATACATGAAAGTAGTCGTGTTATAGTTTTTGTTATTAATGCCACAATAAAAGATAGTATTGTATATATTATGGTTGCTACTAAGAAGATGATATTAGCTATTGTAAAGGTAACTATTAAAAATATTGAAAATATTATTCCTGCTACTAAAAATGGACATTTTAGAATCTTTTGCAATGCGATTGAAATTATGATAACAGCAATTGGTATAGCAAAATATAATAATAAAATATTCATAATTTTCTCCTTTTCTTTTTTATATATATTATGCTATTACCAATGTTTTTGTTAAAATATATTGTTTATTCATATTCTACATTTAATAAAAATAATCCTCTTGCTGGCAACGTTTTACCTGCGTTTTCTCTATTTTTAGAATTTATTATTTGGGTAATACTTTCTGGTTCTAGTTTTCCTTCTCCCACTTCAACTAATGTTCCTGCTATTATTCTAACCATGTTGTATAAGAAACCATTTCCTGTTAATTCTATGTAAATTCTATTATTTGTGTTTAATTTAACTTCTGCTTTGTATATTTTTCTAATGCTACTTTTACTACTTGTTCCACTTGCTTTAAAAGCTTTAAAATCATGTTCTCCTTCAAATAGTTTTGCTGCTTTTTGCATTTTTTTTATGTCTAGCTTAAATGGAATAAATGTTTCTAAGTTTCTATAAATAGCGGATTCATATTCACTATTGTTTATAACATATCGGTATGTTTTTCTTTTACAGGATAGTCTACTATGAAATTTTTCATCTACTTCTTCTGCTTTTACTATTCTGATTGATTTTTTTAAATTTGTATTAATTGCTATTGGTATTTTTTCTATTGGTATATTGCTATTTGTTTTAAAATTAGCTACTTGTCCTAATGCGTGAACTCCTGCATCTGTTCTTCCTGATGCTGTTAAATCAATTTCTTCTTTTGTAATTTGTTTTATTGCTTGTTCTATTGTTCCTTGTATGTTTAGTTTATTTGGTTGTTTTTGCCATCCATTAAAGTCTTTTCCATCATATTCTATTGTTAACTTTATATTTCTCATATTAATTCTTCCTTTAAAAAATAGTAACAACACAAAAGTTTATTTCTTTTCTGTTGTTACATTTTAATTTATTTATTTATTTTTGTAGTATCTTTTTCAATTTTTGTGTTTTCTTTTTGATCTTTTAAAAATTTTTCTTTTAATTTGCTGAATTTACTTTTTGTTCTTTTTTTGTCAGTTGTAAATCTTTTAGTTACTATGTTTGTTATTAATATTTTTTTCAACACTTCTTCTCTAACATCTGCTATTAGTGTTCCATCTTTTGCTACAGAAACTTTTCCTGTTTCTTCTGATACTACAATTGCAATACTATCTGATTCTTTTGATATACCTATTGCTGCTCTGTGTCTTGTTCCTAATTCTTTTGCAATATCTGCATCATTTGCAAGTGGTAATACACAAGCTGCAGCTGCTATTTTATTATTGCTTATTACTACTGCTCCATCATGAAGTGGTGTTTTTGGCACAAAGATGTTTACTAATAGTTGTGGTGATACTTCAGCATCCATTGGAATTCCTGATGCTATAATATCTTGTATATTTATATCTCTTTCTATAACTATTAGTGCTCCTGTTTTTGATTTTGATAGCTCTTCTGTTGCAATTACAACTTTATATATGTCTTCTTTGGTTTTTGTTGCTATATCTTTGTCTATTCCAAAAAATCTTGTAAATTTATTTGTTCCTAATTGTTCTAACGCTCTTCTTAATTCTGGTTGGAATATTACTATTACTGCTATTACTCCCCAATTCATGATTCCTGTTAGTATTGTGTTTAGTATTTTTAAATTTAATATTCCGCTAAGCCATGTTGCAATTATTAAAAATACTATTCCTTTTATTAGTTGCCATGCTCTTGAACCTTTAACTATTCTGAAAAAATAATAGCATAAAAAAATTACTACAGCTATATCTATTATTAGGCTTACTAGTGCTAGTGGATTTTCTTGAAAGTTTCTGAAATAGTTTAGTATGTTTTCATTATAAAAATTTTCCCACGTAATTCCTATGTTACTCCCCATTTTTTCACCTACTTCTTCTTATATTAGTGCATATATTAGTGTTGTTGCTGTTGCTAATAGCATTAAAAATGCAATTATTCCTGCCATTACTTTTACAAATATTCTTCCTTTATTGAATTCTCTTCTCTTTTTTACTTCTTCTTTGTTTTGCTTCGTTTTTTTCATTTTTATCATTCCTTATTTATATATTTAGGTTTTTTATTTTGGTTTTACCTATAAACCCTTTTTACCCTATGTAGTTTTTTTAACTTTCTTATTATTTTTATTTTTTATAATTCATAAATTATTATAGCATAGTGTTTTATGGTTTTTCAAGATTTTTTGCATGGATTCTTTATGCTTTTTTTGTAAATTTTGGATATCTTCTTATTAATGATTCTTTGAACATAGAAAACTCCTAAATAGAAAATTTAATTTTTTTATTTAAATTATTGTTTTTAGTATTGTTTTTACTTTATTTCTTTCTTTTGAAATACTTATAATTTCTTTTATTTTTTCTTCCGCTTCTTTTAGTCTACTTTCTCCATTTGCAAAAATTTTTAAAATAATTTCTCCTTTTTCCACTCTATCCCCAACTTTTTTGTTTAAAACTATTCCCACTGAATTATCAATTTCGTCTTCTTTTCTTTCTCTTCCTGCTCCTAGATAACATGCAATTTTTCCTATTTCTTTTGCTGGTATTTTTTCAATAAATCCATCCTCTTTTGCAGTTATTTCTTTTATATATTTTGCTTTTGGAAATTTTTCTAAATCTTGTAAATATGTAATATCACCATCTTGATTTTTTACCATTTCAAGTAATTTTTCATAGCCTTTTTTATTTAAAATGTTTTCTTGTAGTTTTTGTTTATTTTCTTCTATATTTTCCCCTAAACCTGCTAGTTTTATCATATATGCTCCTAATTCAAAAACAACTTCTTTTAGGTCTTCAGGCATTTCTCCTTTTAGAAATTTTACTGTTTCTTTTACTTCTAAATTATTTCCTACTGCATATCCTAATGGCTCTTCCATATTTGTTAAAATGCATATCGTCTCTCTATTTGCTAATTTACCTATATTTATCATTGTTTTCGCAAGTTCTTCTGCTTCTCTTGTTGTTTTCATAAATGCTCCATTACCTACAGTTACATCTAATACTATTTTTTCTGCCCCACTTGCTATTTTTTTGCTCATTATACTTGATGCAATTAATGCTATACTTTCTACACATGATATGCTGTCTCTTAGTGCATATATTTTTTTGTCTGCTGGTGCTAAATCTAAAGATTGTGATATCATACTTATCCCTATTTTTTTTACTGAATCTATAAATTTTTCTTTTGATATTTCGGTATTATATCCTGGTATTGATTGTAGCTTGTCTACTGTTCCTCCTGTAAATCCTAAACCTCTTCCTGACATTTTAGCTACTGGTACCCCAAGAGATGCGACAAGTGGTAACAGAATTAGTGATACTTTGTCTCCTACACCTCCTGTTGAATGTTTGTCTACTATTGTTTTATTTATTTCTTTTAAATCTAATATTTCTCCTGATTTTGCCATAGCTATCGTCATATTTGTTGTTTCCTCATAGCTCATACCGTTTAGATATATTGCCATAATTAATGCTGACATTTGGTAATCTGGTATGCTTCCATTTGTATATCCTTTAATTATGAATTCAATTTCTTCTTTTGATAGTTTTTTCTTATCTCTTTTTTTCTCTATTAATTCTAAAATATGCATTTTTTTACTAGATAATCTAGATTCCTCCCTTTTATATTATATTTTAGTCAATTTGCTTTTTATCTTCATTTTGTGTTTTTCGTTTTAAAAGATGGTACTAAAAAATTTTTTGCATACACTTTTCTTTTTTCTATCTATTTTATATAAAGTTTTTTGTAAAGCTTCTTCTATGTATTGGACATAATCCGTATTCTTTGATATTTTCTATATGTTTTGCTGTTCCATATCCTTTGTGCTTTGCGAATCCATATTGTGGATATACCAAATCCCATTCTCTCATTATCCTATCTCTTGTTACTTTAGCCAAAATTGAAGCTGCTGCTATGGAATAGCATTTTGCATCTCCTTTTATTATAGCTTCATATGGTATTCCTTTTGTATTTATATGCTCTAACGCATCTATTATAATTAAGTCTGGTTTTGTATCTAGTCCTTCTACTACTTTTGTTACACCTGTTTTTGTTGCGTTTAATATATTTATATCATCTATTATATCTTGACCAATTATTGCTACAGAATAACTTATTGCTTCTTCTATTATTTTATCATATAACAGTTCTCTCTTTTTTTCAGATACTTTTTTTGAATCATTTATTCCTTCTATTATAGAATCTTCTGGCATAATTACTCCTGCAACAACAACAGGACCTGCTAGAGGTCCTCTTCCTGCTTCATCTATTCCACATATATTTTTAAATTCTTTTTTATGTAATTCATTTTCAATTTTCTTTAATTCATGCAATCTTTCTAATTCTTTCTCTTTCATTTATTCTACCTCATCTACATCTCTAATTTCATCTAAACTATATTTTGTTCCTTCTTTTCCTATATTAAAACCTTCAGTATTATAGACTTTTACATTTGCTTCTGGAATGTTGTATACAAGTATATAATAGCCGTTCTCTTCATCTGAATTTTCATCATTTACTCCTATTTTTTGCAAATCTGCTGTAGATAGCTGATATACATTTCCTGCATCAATATCTGAACTTGAAATTCCTATGCTTGTTAATTTACTAGTAATACTATCTCCACTATTTACTTTTGTTCCCTTTCCTTCTCCTGTTAATTCTGCTTGTGATTTGTCTTTCATTTCTTGTGTTGCATCTTCTGGTTTTATTCCTAATTCATGGCTTGCATTTTCTACATATTCTTTTGCTTTTGCTTCTATTAATAACATATTTGTTTTATAGCTTTGTAAGTGTGCATTTTTAATTTGATCACTTCCTATTTTTATTGTTATTGTTGCTATTATAAGCAAAAGTATTATTGTTATAACTAATGCCAATAATGTTACTCCTGAATTTTTTTCTTCTTTTATTTTTAAATTCATTTGCATCTTCCTCTCTTTTTTAGTTATAAGTATTTTATTATACGAAAATAGTATTATATTTTTTTCTTGTAATACTCTTCAACTATGAGTATCTTCTAATATAACTTTGTTTTTTATATTATATATTTATGAAATAATTTTTTCAATAGTATAAATAAATTTCTTAAGTAGAATATGTTACTCCTTCTTATACTATAAAAGTAATCCGTTTGAAATGTTGATATATAAATGCATCGAACTATTACATCTTTTTCACACAAATTTCACAAATCTATTGTATTCTATTAGTAAATTAGGTTATTATATAATTAATAAAATTTTAGGAGGTCTTATTTATGGAAGAAAAACAAAATAAAAAAGATGTTAAAGAAAAAGAAATAAAAAATGAACCAAATTTTAAAACAGTTGTTACCAATAATCCTTATAATTCTAAAAAAATTAAAAATCAATCAAGTTTTGGAAAAAGTGTTTTATTGCCATTTTTTAGTGGTGTTGTAGGTTGTGCAGTGGTTGTTGGTACTTGCTTTGGAATCCCTTCAATTCGTTCGCAAATATTAGATAGTAATACGATTGTAAATCCAAGCAGTGAGAATAGCTCTTCTAGTGGTTATGTATCACAAGTATCTCTTGAAAATTATTCTGATACTGCTGTGTATGCTGCAAATAAAATTTTACCTTCTATTGTAGGAATTAAACTTGAATATACTGTTAATAATACTATGCTTTCTATGTTTGGTCAACCAAGTGCTTCAACAGCAACCGCAACTGGTTCTGGTATTATTATAAGTGAAGATGGTTATATATTAACAAATAATCACGTTATTTCTTCTGATTCAAGTAATAGTAATTTATATTATCAAGTATCAGAAGCAAGTAAACTTACTGTAACTTTATTTAATGATGATACAGAATATCCTGCAACAATAGTTGGTAAGGATGAGGAAACGGATTTAGCAGTAATAAAAATAGATAAAACTGGTTTAGCTAAAGCTGAATTTGCTGATTCTGATTCTATAAAAGTAGGAGAATTTGCAATGGCTGTTGGAAACCCTATGGGCATGGATAGTACTGTTACTTGTGGTATTGTTAGTGCTGTAAATCGTGAAGTGACTGATTCAGATGGAAAAACATATACATTAATTCAAACAGATGCTGCAATAAATGCTGGTAATAGTGGTGGTGCATTAGTAAATAGTGAAGGTAAAGTAATTGGAATAAATACGTTAAAATTGGAAGGCGAAGGAATTGAAGGTTTAGGATTTGCTATTCCAATAAATTCTACTACAGATATTACTAGTCAATTAATTGAGTATAGTAAAGTAAAAAGACCATATATCGGACTTACTGGAATGGATTTGGATGAAGAAACAGCTAAAAAATATAATTTAGTTGTTGGTATTTATGTAAAATCAATTGAAGATTTTTCAAGTGCTGAAAAAGCAGGTATTAAACCTGGTGATGTTATTATTGAAGCAGATGGCACAAAGGTAAGTACTATGGATGACTTGAATAAAATTAAAAACTCACATAAAATTGGTGATGAAATGAAGATTAAAGTTAATAGAGATGGTCAAGAAAGAGAATTAACTGTTACTTTAGGTGAACAACCTTAACTATTTTTAATACTTTTCACTTTTTATTCACACAATGGACAAAAACATTATTTATAATACAAGCATAGTCAGTTGATAATAACTGATTTAAAATAAAAAACATCCCCTTTTATTTTCAAAAAAAGAAATAGATTAACTAATAAAGTTAATCTATTTCTTTTTTTTATTATTTATGAAAGGTTACCATAGAAAGACTTGCGTGAGCCTCACTTATGTAGCTTCGATACCTTTCTTATATTATTTTATATTATAACTAAATCCATTTCACTTGTTAAGGCATCATTTCCATAAGGGTATATTATATACAAATTTTGTTCATGCAAGAAAAATATATTTGAATTATCTATTGAATAGAAATCACTTTCACTGTCTCTACTGTATATATCATATCCTAAGTTTTTTAAATCCTCTGCTTTTTCTTGCTCTTCTTTTATTTCATTTCTAATTTGTTTTTGTACTTCTTCTTTATTTAACCCTAATATTTCTATTTCATCGTTTAGTGTTATTTCTTTTTTATTGATTAAGTCAAAATTATATGTTTGTATTATAAGTTGTTGTGCATTTGAACCTTGTTTTAGATTAGATCTTATAATTAGTGAAAATATATTATTTTCTATGTATGCTTGATATTCTACTGTATATATATAATTTTGATTTTGGGTTTCTAATATACTTTTTGCTTTTTCTTCAAAAATATTTTCTATTTCATCATTATATTGTTTTATAATATTATTATCTATATTTATATAAGGAATATTTACATTTAATTCATAATTTCCTGTGTCGTTTTCAATTTTTGAGTAATTTGTTATGACATAATCTTCATTTTCTTTTATTTTAGTTATATCTTTTGTTATATCTCCTTGGATTTGAATTCCATTTGAAAATATATTATCAAAATTATTCTTTAATAATTGCTGTTCTTCTTCTGTTTTGGTTTGTAATCTACTTACTCCAAATATTTTATTTGTGAAATCATTTCCTAAAATTTGTATACATGCAGCTATTATTATTGCAATTATGCATATTGAAATTGCTACTGCATATATAGCTATTCTTTTCTTACTCATTTTTTCTTCTTCTGGTAATGTAACATTCATAATTTTTATCCTTTCTCATCCATTTTTGAGTATAACATACTTTATTAATAATAGTCAACTAAAATTCCTTTACAAGTTCCAAATTTTTCCTTGCTATAATTCAGTGTAGCATAAAGATAAACCGTCCAAATTTTAGTCTGAATAGTATTTTTCCTTTACAAGTTACTTCTTAGTATGAAAATAATTCCATGAGTTAATGATTTAAACTTTTTAGGTTGACTAATTAGCTTTTTTGAGTTATTATATATATATTGAAATTATGAAAGAAATGAGGAAGAAATAAATTATGTTATGTTCAGAATGTAATAAAAATCCAGCTATTATTTTCTTTGAAAAGTCAAATGATAAAGAAAAAAAATTCGAAGGACTTTGTTATGATTGTGCAAAAAAGAAAGGAATAGATCCTATTCAAACTCTTAAAGAGCAAAATGAATTTTTATCTCATGATAAGGTTAATTTAAATGATATGACAAAGCAATTTGAAACTATTTTTAAAGATTTAGCTGAAAATATCAATTTAGAAGATTTAAATAATATTGATGGTGCAATTACTTTTGGAATAAATGACCAAAATTCTGATGATGATAATATTGATGAAGAAAAGCCAAAAATTGCAGGTGCCGCTATACCACTTGGTTCTTTTTTCTCTAATATGTTTGGAGGTTCACATGGTGGTAACACGGAAATGCAAAATAATGCTAATCCTGCACAAGGAAAAAACGAAAATTCTGATAGAAGAAAAGTTAAAGTTGATAAAAAGAAAAATACAAAACAAACAAAAAAGAAAAAATATCTAGATACTTTCGGAACTAATTTAACAAATAAAGCTCAAAATGGAGAATTAGATATTGTTATAGGAAGAGATAAAGAAATTCAGAGAATAATACAAATTTTAAATAGACGTTCTAAAAATAATCCTTGTTTAATAGGTGAACCTGGTGTTGGTAAAACTGCAATTGCACAGGGCTTGGCAATAAAAATTGCTAACCACAATGTACCTGCTAAATTGTTAAATAAAGAAGTTTATCTATTAGATATGACTTCTGTTATTGCAGGAACTCAGTTTAGAGGTCAATTTGAAGCTAGAATGAAAGGTATAATTGATGAGTGTAAAGAATTCGGAAATATTATTCTTGTGATAGATGAAATTCATAATATTATAGGAGCAGGTGATGGTGAACATTCTATGAATGCTGCAAATATTTTAAAACCTGCTTTATCAAATGGAGAAATTCAATTAATAGGAACAACTACTTTAAAAGAATATAGAAAATATATAGAAAAAGATTCTGCTTTGGAAAGAAGATTTCAACAAGTTCTAGTTGAAGAACCAAATGTGGAAGATTCAATAGGAATATTGGAAGGAATTAAAAAATATTATGAGGAATATCACAAGGTAAAAATTTCTTCTGCTGTTATTAAACAAACTGTAATTATGTCAGAAAAATATATTCATGATAGATTTTTACCAGATAAAGCTATTGATATTTTAGATGAAGCTTGTTCTAGAATTAATTTAGAAAATAAAGAATTAACTAAATTAGCTAATTTAAAACAAGAGTTAGAAAAAGTAAAATCTGAAAAAGATGAAGTTATTGAAGCAGATTCTACTGAGGATTATCAACGTGCAGCTGATTTAAAAACTCGTGAATGTCAATTAGTTGAAGAAATTGCTCAATTAACTAAAACAATGAAACCTAAACAATTAACTGTTCAAGATATTGCAAATGTAATTGAAAGTTGGACAAAAATTCCTGTTAAGAAAATAACAGAAGCAGAAACTCAAAAATTACTAAATCTTGAAACAAATCTTCATAAAAGAATTATTGGTCAAGATGAAGCTGTAAGTGCGGTATCTAGAGCAATTCGTAGAAACAGAGCAGGTTTAAAAACTACAAAAAGACCACCTTCATTTATATTTGTAGGTCCAACTGGTGTTGGAAAAACTGAACTTGCAAAAAGTTTAGCTTATGAAATGTTTGGATCTGAGGATTCTATTATTAGAATTGATATGTCTGAATATATGGAAAGTC
>CALXSO010000093.1 GCA_944391155.1 uncultured Clostridia bacterium | reverse complement strand
AGGAATAGATTTTCAGAAAGATTTGGAAGAAAAAGCTTTTAAGTTGGGTGGAAATAATTATAATGCTCCTATTCAAAAAGTTTCCGATTTTATAAAAGATACTATTTCAGAAAAAATAGGAACTGTTTCTCCCACATATTTACCAGGTACAAAATTTGCAAATTTAAATACCATACTTCCTAAATTTGTGACAGATACTTTAAAAGAGGGTCTTTTATATTTTGATTCTAAAATCAAAGGTTTTGCAAATCCAGATGCTATACTAACAGGTCTTGAAACAAGGAGTTCTTCTCCAATAAAAATTTTAAGAAATGAAAATCTTGAATCAAATGTATTAGGAATATATCCATGTGGTGAAGGTGCTGGATATGCTGGTGGAATAATGTCAGCGGCAGTTGATGGAATAAAATGTGTTATTTCGATTTGTAAACATTAAACTCTTTCTATAAAGTTTCATAAACTTTTTTATTCTATAGGAAACAATATGAAACTTTAAGTTACGCAGGTTTAAAGTGAAAATAAATGTCTAAAATTTTATTTTCAAAATAAAAGTCGACTTTTACCTTTACTCTATATGGATTTTTCCGTATACAGCATGAAAGGTTACCTATAGAAAGACCATCGTGAGCCTCACTTATATAGTTTCGCTACCTTTCTTGTTTCTTTTAATTGTCTAAAAAATCAAAATTCCAAGGAAATTATTAATTGGTAATATTTCTCAAATTTTTTTGTATAAAAATTGAACTTTAGAATCCCTAAAGTTCAATTTATTTTTTTTAGTGTTCTTATTAAATAATCAACATCATCTTTATTATTAAAATCTCCAAATGTAATTCGAAGTACACCGTTTGCGAATTCGCTTGATACTCCAATTGCTGTTAGTACATGTGATATGCTATTATCACCTGAAGAACATGCAGAACCTCCTGATGCACATATTCCGTTTTCGTCTAATTTAAATAATAGTTCATTTGAATCTATATTTTTGAAGCATATATTGCAGTTTCCTGGTAATCTTTTCATTCTACTTCCATTGATTTTTACATCTTTAAAATTTTCTTCTATTTGTTCAAAAAAATATTCTCTTAAATTTGTTAGTTTTTCTTGATATGTTTTTAAATTTTTTTCTGCTATTTCACAAGCTTTTCCTAACCCTACTATTTCCGCTATATTTTCTGTTCCTGCCCTTTTGTTTTTTTCTTGGTGTCCTCCATCTAAAAATCTTTTTATTTCTATATTTTTGTTTATATATATTGCCCCTATACCTTTTGGTGCATATATTTTATGCCCTGACATTGAAAGCATATCAATTCCTAACTGTTTTACATTTATTTCTATATTTCCTACTGCTTGCACAGCATCTGTATGAAATATAATGCTATGTTTTTTGGCTATTTTTGATATTTCTTCTATTGGTTCTATTGTGCCTATTTCATTGTTTGCAAACATTATGCTTATTAAGAAAGTCTTTTCTTTTATTGCGTTTTCTAGTGAATTTAAATTTACGAAACCTTCTTCATTCACATCTAAGTATGTTATTTCAAATCCTTGTTTCTCAAGTGATTTACAAGATTCTAGTATAGCAGGATGTTCTATTTTTGATGTTATAATATGATTTTTTCCAGTATTTTTTTCTTTTTGATTGTAAGCTAATCCTTTTAATGCCATGTTATCACTTTCGCTTCCACAACTTGTGAAATAAATTTCTCCTGGTTCGCATTTCAATAAATTTGCTACTTTTTTTCTTGCTTCTTCTATTGCTTTTTTTGAATTTCTCCCTAACTTATATATTGATGATGCATTTCCATATTCTTCTGTTAGATATGGAAGCATTTCTTTTAGAACCTCTTCCTTTATTCTTGTTGTTGCTGCATTGTCAAAATATCTAATTAACACTTTCATACAACTCCTTATTTATTAATTATTCTATTATATTCAATAATTTATTCTTTATTCTTTATTATTTGTATGTTTAGATTTTTATTATTTTTTATATTCCTATTTCTTTTTATTTATTTTTATATTTTATAATTTTATATATATTGTCTATAGATTTACTTGCAAATTTATATCCTCCTAAATAACATTCTTCTAATTTATTATAATCTAGTAAACCTATCTTTTCTGTCTCTATTGTAATTAAATAATCGCTATATTTTAAACTTTGTTCAGATATTTTATTTCCCATAATGTCTAATGTTCTCATTGTTATATCTACTATATTACTGTCATCATTTACTTCATCACTTTTAAAATTTACTGCTATTACAATATCTGCACCTTGTTTTTTTATTTCTTTTACTGGTATGTTGTCTAATATTCCTCCATCTAAAAAATGATGTTTTTTATATTTGCATGGACAAAATATTCCTGGAAAACTACTGCTTGCTCTAACAGCAATACCTACTGGTATGTCTGTTATATAATTAATGCTTTCTTCTTTATTCTCTGGTATATGATTTGTAAAAATATATTCTTTTGCTACATTAATGTCTACTGAAGTAATGACTAATGGCATTTTTATATCAGAAATACTCTTTATTCCTTTATTTAATGCTAGTGTATTATATTCTTTTTCTATATTTTTTCCATTATTAAACCCTACTATTTGAAATTTTTTATTTTTTATTAATTTTCCCATTCCATTGAATATTGGCAAAAAATCCATTCCTACCATATTTTTCGCATATCTTTTAAATAGTAGATATATGTAATTTGGCGTGTATCCCATTGCATATAATGCTGCAACTAAACTTCCTGAACTTGTTCCCCCTATTATATCTATTTTTATATTATTTTCTTCTAATGCTTTTAAAACTCCTGCATGTGCAATTCCTCTAATTCCTCCTCCAGATAAAGCTAAACCTATTTTCAAATTAACCACCTTCGATTATATTATTTACATATATTATGAAAATAAACTTCTAAAATTTTATTTTCATAATATATGTAGCCAATCTAGATAAGTGAAGCTCATATCAACTAGATAAGTAAAGCTCATATCAAAATGAATAGAATTGCAATGGCATATGTACAAAGTAGCGAAACTTAAAATTCCATATTATTTGCTATACAATAAAAAAAAGAGAATTCCTCTCTTTTTTTATTTAGTATAATAGCTTTCTCCATTTCCATATGATACTTCATAATATTCTCCAATGAAATTAGGATTTTCTTGATTATTTATTTCATAAATGCAGTCAACTATTATATTTCCATTTTTGTCTATTACTCCCCATTTTTCGTCTTTCTTTACTCCTGCAAATCCATATTCATTGATTTCTGTAACTTCATCATATTGATAGTCTACTACTACATTTCCTTCTTTTCCTACAAATCCCCATTTTCCGTTTTGACTTTTTGCAAATATAGTATTATTTGGATATACTTCTGTGTTTTGTTTTTGTATTCCAGAATAATCTACATATTGTGCATCTTCTTTATTATATATTTTTATTAAGTTATTGCCTATTTTCTCTACATTTGCATTTGTCATCTGTACTACTAAATTTAAATCTTTAGAATAAATACTTGTTGTTTTAGTACTTGATTCTAATGTTTGAATTAGATCTGTATCTGCTATTTTTTGAAGTGTATCATATTTCATTTCAATTTTAATATTTCCGTTTGCATCAATTACACCTATTTTTCCTTGTGTATTGCTTGCTATAAAATAATTTTCAAATAAATATTCAAGATAACTATAGTTTTCTGTTGTTAATTTTGTATCTCCTTGATAAATACTATAAGTAGTTGTTCCATCTATAGTATCTATATGAATTTTATAATCTTCTGTTGAATTTATAGATAAAATAACACTATTTGGATTTATTTCTGTCTCATTACCTTTTTTATCATATACTTTTTGAGTGGAATTTTCATCTGTTACATACATATAATCTCCGTTTACGTTAATTTGAAGATATTTTACCTGTAACATCATACTACCTTGTAAATTTATTGCACCATATTTTTTACCTTTTTGTACTATACAAAAATCATTTCCATCAACATATGTTATATCTTGATACTCATTTGGAATTATATTTTTTTCTCCTTCAAATATTCCATATTTTCCATTCTCAGCACAAAGTAGATAAAGTTTATTTTCGTCTTTATATGGTATTCTTGATAACTCATTATAGTTAGGCTCTAATATTTTTTTCCCTTCATTATTTACATATCCATATCTATATCCTTGTTCTGTAGTATTACTTACAATGTATCCATCATTTTTATATCCATTTTCTGAAGAATAATAACCATCAGCAATTATATTGTCATATTCTGGTTTTATTATTTCATATCCATTTATATTTATTATTCCACTTTTATTGTCTTGTTTTACTACTAGTTCTCCTTCTTTGTATTGTAATGTGTCAATACTTTCATAAATTGGATTTGTTATCTTTTTTCCTTCTATGCTAACTAAACCATATTTTTCATCTTGCTTATATTTTAAAACTGTTTTTTCATATATTAAATCAGATGATATGTTTTTTAAACTTAATGGTTCTATATTTTGAAAATCAGTGTATATAGCTTCATTTTTTTCATTAAATACTTGTGTGTTGTCATCTGTGTAGCAAATAAATATTGCTTTTGAAGGATTTGGTATCTTCACTTGTGTATAGTTTGCAGGTATAATTGTTTTTCCTTCTTTATCAATTACTCCATACTTTCCTTCTGTACTATATACAAAGAATTGATAGTCTTCTTTTTCTATTTCTACAAGCTCATATGTTTTTGCTTTTTCTTGTAGGCTTTTCATTATAAAAAATGTTCCTACTGCTAATAGAATAATTATTAATAATACTAATTTTATTATATTTTTCTTCATATTTGTTTTCTTCATATTTTCCTCCAAAATTTTTATTTATCTTTTTATTCTTTGTTTTCTTTTATTTCTTCTTCAGGGTCTTTAGGATGGTTCTTGCATGCTTTTACTTTTAGAATTCTTCTATCCTCATATTCTTCTATTTTATATGTTACTTCTTTTGTTTCAATTGTTGGCATTTCTTCACTATCTGGAATTCTTCCTAATTCTTCTTGAAGAAATCCTGATAATGTATCATAGTCTCCTTCTGGTATATTTGCATCTAATAATTTATTTACATCATAGATTGTCATACTTCCACTTAATATATATGTGTCTTCATCTACTTTTACATATTCTTCTTCAACTTCATCATATTCATCATATATGTCACCAACTAGTTCTTCTATTATATCTTCCATTGTAATCAATCCTGCTGTGCCTCCATATTCGTCTAATACAATTGCCATCTGAATTTTTTTCTTTTGCATCTCTTGAAATACTTCATCTATTACTTTGTTTTGTGGTACATAGTAAGCCTCTTTCATTATATTTTTTACTTTAAAATTCTTTTTATTCATGTTTTTTAGTATATCTTTTACATATAAAATTCCTTGAATTTCATCAATAGTTTCATCATATACCGGTATTCTACTATATCTATAATCTTCATCAGCTATTTCTTCTAATAATTCTTGTAGTTGAATATTTTTATCTACTGCAAATATGTCTTTTCTATGTGTCATTATTTCTGATGCTGTTATATCATTAAATTCAAATACATTGTTTATTAACTCTTTTTCTCCATCTTCTATTGTTCCTTTTTCTCTTCCTTGATCAAGCATCATTTTTATTTCTTCTTCTGTTACTATTTCTTCTTCATTTTCACCTATTCCAAATAGTTTTGATATTCCATTTGTTACTATTGTTAAAAATTTTACAAATGGTGCAGCTATTATTGATATTGCTCTTATTATTCCAATTGAAAAATTTGCTACTTTTTCTGAATTTTTCATTCCAATCCTTTTTGGAACTAATTCTCCAAAAATTAATGTAAAGAATGATAAAATTATTGTTATTATAACTATCGATATACCTTTCCATGTTCCAATACTTATTATTGGTACCCAATTGTGAAATATTGGTGCTAAAACATCTGCAAATGTATCTGATGCAAAAGCACTAGATAAAAAACCTGCTAATGTTATTCCTATTTGTATTGTTGCTAAAAATTTACTTGGTGTTTTTAACATTTTTTCTATTTGTTTTGCTTTTTTATCGCCTTCTTTAGCCTTTTTTTCAATTTTGGCATCATTTAGTGATATATATGCTATTTCACTTGCTGCAAAAAATGCGTTTAATAGAATTAATATTACTAAGATAAAAATTTGACCTAACATTTAAAAATCCTTTCTTCCTGTTTATTTAATTTCTCCATTTTTTATTATACAGAAAAAAGTAAGTTTTATCCATATTAAATATGGATTTTATATTTATTTAATAAAGTTGGCAAAGCTACTTATTTTCAAGTCTTACGTAGTTCTTTTTATATATAATCTTTCTTGTTGTATAAAGAAAATTTCATATATGGTCAAGATAGAAGTCGATTTTTCTTTTGATAATAAAATTTTAGACATTTATTGTCACTTTAAGTATATATAACTTAAAGTTTCATGTCCTTTTATTGAAAATAAAATCTTAGAGATTTATTTTCACTTTAAGTCTGTGTAACTTTAAGTTTCATATCCTTTTATTGAAAATAAAATCTTAGAGATTTACTTTCACTTTAATTCCGTGTAACTTAAAGTTTCATATTGGTTTCCTATACAATAAAAAAATATCTTTAAAAAGATTTGTATGAAATTAATACTCTTACTTGTTTATTTTTCATTGTAGTTATTATATCTATTTTTATATTTTTTTTCAATTACTTTTTGTTAATTAGTGTAATTTTTATTAATTATTTGATACTTGTCAGACTAAATTTTATATAATAGACAAAAATGTTGATATATAAATATTTTTTGTTAAAGACCAATAGGTAGACCCAAATCTTTTTTAATAAGAAGGGTAATGAAGCTACATCAGTATAGCTTACGCGGGTCTTTTTATAGGTAACCTTTCTTGTTGTATACGGAAAAATCCATGTAGAGTAAAGATAAAAGCCAATTTTTTCTATACAATAAAATATGGAATTAAGAAACTATTCTTTCTTAATTCCATATACACATCTTCTATACTCTGGTTCATTTTCTATGCATGTGATTAAAGTAATTGTATTTTTTTCTGTTGGCTCTAAATAAGTCCAATCTGTTTCTTTTATAATAACATTACTTTGTACTACATATTTTTCTATGAAATTATTATATTGATACACAATTTCATCATCTTTTTTTAATTTTTTTAAGTTTGAAAAATAGTTTACATTATATCCTCTATTATGAGCTGCTAATCCTATATTTCCATTAGTCTTACTAGTTTCCGAAAAATGTCCAATATATAAATCCATAGTTTCTTTTAATGTTCCTTCTGCAATTGTTGCTTCAAGTGAAATTGCTGGAATAGTTAATTTCCATTCTGAACCATTTTTTTCTTTTGTAGAGTTTATGTTATTTTGATATAGACCTTCTTCTGTAGTTTCTTTTTTCTTTTCTTCTGTTTCTCTCTTAATACTACCAGAGTTCATCTCTACATTTATTACATTCTGTGAATATATTTCAAAGATAGGGGATTTTTTGAAATCAAATTCAATAATAAAGTTTAAAAAACAAAATATGAAAATAGAAAGAATTAAACTGATAGTATTTACATATCTTTTAGTATAGAAAAATATGCATACACATCACCTGCCATTATTTTTTAATAGTTTGGGATTTAAATTTTTTCGAAAAAATTTTTTAAGATTAAAACTTTTTTGAGTTAAATCTCTATGTAAAAAATATACCATAAAAAAACATTTTTGTAAAGAATTTTTCATCGCAAAATTCGACAATCTTCTACTGTTTTTTACTAGTTAGACTTCATTTTGTAGATTAAACCTAGAAGTTGATATATAAATATTTTTTTGCTAAAAACCAATAGGTAGATTCCAGATATGTTTTAACCAAAAATATTTATATATCAACTTTTAGGTTGGCTTACCTTTATGCTACACTGAATTGTAACTTTTACTACTTACAGTTTAGATTTAATTATATTTACTTTTATGTTTATCTGTGATAAAATTACATTATTAAAATCATGAGGAGGAAGATTATATGCGGAAAAAAAATGAAGTTAAAAAAATTAAATTTATGCTAAAAATATTAGCTGGAATTATGTGCATGATACTACTATTTCTGCTATTAATAATTAAATCTTCTTTACAGGCTAACTTAATAGCAGTTCTTGTTATTTTATTAATTATTGCCCTTTTAATATGCTTTAATGCTATTTTTATATTATCTAGGTTATGTGATTAATTGTTAGCTTGAAATTTAAATATCGAATATCTACCTTAATACTTGGTATATATTCGATATTTTTATATGCATTGTTACTGTATATTCAATTTTTCTTGTTTATTTTCATCAACTTTGTCAAGCTCAATATAAAATTTAACACCATCTTCACAATTTATTACTCCATAATCATTATCATAGTTCGTCATAATTGCTTTTACAAAAGCTAATCCTATACCACTACCTCCTGATTGTCTATTTCTAGATTTATCCACTTTATAAAAACGATTCCATATCCTAGATATATCTTCTTCTGATATATTATCTCCTGTATTAAAAATTTCTATTCTTGATTTCCCATTTGTTGTATTTATACTGTTTTCTATTCTTATAATCTTTTGATTATTTTTTTCTTTTACATTTTTTATTGCATTTGTTAAATAATTTGTTATAATTTGTTCAATATAAAAGTCATCTGCATATACTTTTAATATATCTAATCCAACTAATTCAACTTTTACATTTTTTTCATCAAGCATTACTTGTGATTTTCTGATTACTTCTTTTTCTAATTCTACTATATCAAAACTTGTGTTGTTAAATTCTCTTTTTCCATATTCAAGTTTCATTAATTCTAATAATTGTTGTACTAATCTATTCATTTTATTTGCTTCATCTAGAATTACTTCTGCATAGAACTTTCTATTTTCATCATCTGTATTTACATTTTCTACAAGTCCTTCACTATATCCTTGTATCAAAGCTATTGGTGTTTTTAATTCATGAGATACATCAGATATGAATGATTTTCTCATTTCATCTATTTTTGATTTTTCTTCTATGTCTCTTTCTAGTTCTATGTTTGTATTTCTTAATTGTTTAATTGTACTTTCTAGTTTATCTGACATTGTATTTATGCTTTTTCCTAAATTATTTATTTCATCATCTACATTTGTAACTTGATATTTATGACTAAAATCAAGATTAGACATCTTTTTAGCTATTTTGTTTAGCTCTAGAATCGGTTCTGTAAATTTTTTTGAAATAAATGATACTACAACTGCTGAAACTAGGATTGTAAATCCTGCCATCAATAATAAAAAGTTGTTTGATATTTTTACACTATCTTGAATAGATGTTACCGGAACTCTAATGTATACTTGATAACCATTATCAAGTGATCCTGATAGCATTATATAATTTAAGCCATTTTTAAAATCCTTTTGCAATCTTATATTAAAACTATTATTTACTTCAAGTGTTTCTCTAGTTTGACTATAACTTGTTCCCATAATTGCGTCTATTACATAGTAAAAGTCTGCATTTGAGCTATATATTGTCATATTATCATTATCTTTTATTAGTATTTCAAAATTATTCTTTATGGCTATTCTTTCCATTTCTTTTTCTAAATCTAGTTCATGATTATTTCCATTATAGTAATCATTTAATTGATCATATACATCTTCTAGTGTATTTTCTTTACTATATAAATAAAATTTTTCTAAAGCAAAGCTATTTACTCCTATTAAAAATATTATAATAATTAAAATAGTTAAACTAAGAGTAATAAAAAGTCTTATTTTTACAGATTTTAGACATTTTTTTAGTTCTTCAAATCTTTTTTTCAAATTCATTTAAATACATTCCTTTTTTATTACATTTTTCAGTTTTATATCTATCTATACATTTTTTGATGTTTTTCATTATATTTGTTTTTTATTAAAATATTATTTTCTATTCTGGAACTTCAAATTTATATCCTACTCCTCTTATTGTCTTTATATATTTTCCTTTTTTTCCTAATTTATGTCTTATTTTTTTTATATGGCTGTCAATTGTTCTAGAATCTCCATAATAATCATAATTCCAAACATTATTTAGTATTTTATCTCTTGATAATGCTATATTCTTATTTTCTACTAAGTAAACTAGTAATTCATATTCTCTTAGACTTAATTCAATTTCTTTTCCATCAACACTAACTGTTCTTCCGTCTTTATCTATCTGTATGCCTCCACAGTCCTTAATTTCTTTTTGATCTACTCCTACTCTTTTTAAGATTGCTTCAACTCTTGCTGCTAATATTTTTGGACTAAATGGTTTTGATATATATTCATCAACACCTAATTCAAATCCAAATAGTTCATCTTGTTCTTCTCCTCTTGCAGTAAGCATAATAATTGGAACTTTAGATTCTTGTCTAATTTGCCTTAAAACAGACCAGCCATCTAATTTAGGCATCATAACATCTAATAATATTAAACTAATTTTTGATGAATTTTCGGCAAAGATTTCTAAGGCCTTTTCTCCATCTTCTGCTTCAATTATTGAATATCCTTTTACTGTTAAAAAATCTTTTATTAATTTTCTCATTCTTGCTTCATCATCAACTACTAAAATTAATTCATTATTCATATTACTTCACCTTTCTGATTTTAATTATTTAATAAAATTATATCATTGTTAAAATAAATATCAAATAAATTTTAAAAATATTTATTACAATATGTTGATTCTAAAATTGATTTTATATATGAATTCAAATGGTTGATATATAAATATTTTT
>CALXSO010000092.1 GCA_944391155.1 uncultured Clostridia bacterium | reverse complement strand
ACGTGTTACTCACCAGTCCGCCACTAACCGCTCCAATAGTAAACTAATGGTTAAGTCCGTTCGACTTGCATGTCTTATGTGCGCCGCCAGCGTTTATCCTGAGCCAGGATCAAACTCTCTTGTTCTTGGTATCTATATTTTCGTCTTTCGACTTTATATAAATCTTTTTTAAAAGTGTTTGTTCAAGCTCTTTTAAACTTCTTACTTTTTATAAAAAACTTTTAAAATCTTTTTTACTTTTTCAGTACTTTTCTTCTTTGAAGAATCGTACCGCTTCGGTTTTTTCTCTAAAGGATTTTATTGTTTACTTTTCAATGTACTTTTAATATTTTATGTCCCTCGCTCTTGAGGACAGTTTGTATTATACTATGGTTTTTTTTCTTTGTCAACACTTTTTTTACTTTTTTTTAAAGTTTTTTTATGTTAATTTTTTCCATCTTCCAAACTCTTTGATTCTCAAGGTTTTTCTTGTTTATTTTCTATAATATTTTTTTAAAAAAATATTTCTTTTTTGACATATTATAAAAATTTTAGTATTTTTTAGTCTCAAAATATAAAATATTTAAAAGGTTGATGTATAAATATTTTTTTGTTAACATTATGCAAATGCTAACTTTATTAAAAAATTTATATATCAACCTAATTTTTTGTATTATATTGAATTGTAACAAATACTTTAACTTTAATAATATAGGAAAAATAAAATTATATAATATTAGCTATATAAAGCATTTTTATTCTATTAAATTATTATACGGGTTCAATAAGGTATAATTTTAGAAGATTATAGTGAATTTTTTTACTTTCTATTTTATTTTTTTAATAAAATAATTATAACTTTTAACTTACTATTTTATTCTTTATTTAATAAGTAATTGCAAATTTTAACTTGTTATTTTATTCTTTATTTAATAAGTAATTATAAATTTTAACTTTCTATTTTATCATTTATTTAATATGTAATTATAAATTTTAACTTACTATTTTATTATTTATTTAATATGTAATTATAAATTTTAACTTATCAAAAAATATCATTTCTTTTATTAATTTTAATTAACTTTAATAAATATCCTATTTATTAATTTGGTGTTTTCATCATAACTCATTGTTACATTAAATTTTTTATTTTTATTTTCCTCCAATGTAGTTAGAATTTCAGCATTTTTTTCTGAGTTTCCAGTATCTCTTTCTATATTTAATGTTATTTGTTGTAATTTTCCTTCTTCTTGTGTGATTTCTGCGTCTTGTAGATTACTTTGGACAGTCTCTAATAGTTTTTTTATATCTTCTACTGACATATTTTCTCCTATAAATAATGTAAGTGTTGAATTAAATCTATTTCTTTCTGTTTCTGTCACTTCTACTGGCTCTTCTATTTTTATAATATCTTCTTTTATGAATCCTAAACTTTTTAACATTTCATTTATATCTTCAGCTGTTAATTTTTCTGTTATTATATTCATTTGATTTTGTATATTTTGAGTTAATATTGATAAAATTTTTTCAGTCTGTTCTTTGCTTAGATCGTTTAATACAATATTATTATCTTCATTTAATTCTACTGGATTTTCAAATTCATTAGCTAGTTTTATGTATTCATCAGCTTTTATATCTATACTACAGTTTTCTAATTCATAACCTATTTCTACGCTTCCTTTTACATCATTATTATTCTTTTGTTTGTTGTCTTTTATTATTATTCTTTGTTTCTCTACTCCATTTTCATAGTCTATATATTCTATAGAAAAATCATTTAATGTATTTTCAACTTGTTTTTCAGCTGTAAATATTTGTCTTTTTTGTTTTTCATCTGTTGAATTTATTTTATCAATTTTAATTGATTTATTTTCATTATATATGTCAATTGTAAAACTTCCTTCATCTGTTTCTATTGATGTTTTTACTGTATTGCCGTTTTGCTCATAAACTGAGATTTTAAATATTTCATTTCCAATATTTTTACTTTTTATTTCTTCAATATATTTATTTACATATTCTTGGAGTATTTCTCTATATGATTTTTCATTGTTTATTCCATACTGCTTTAATGTATTTTCTATATTATCTATCTTGGATAATATAATTTCATCTGTTGATAATGTATTTATTATTTCTATTAATAACGAATAATATTGTTCTTTTGTTAATTCTAAATAATATCCATTTGCTACTGTTTGATTATTATTTAAGTTTATTGTTGCCTCTTGATATTTTCCAAAAGATTCTTTAGATGTATTTTTTTCTATTAAATTTTTATAAGTCTCTTGCAAATTTTGCAGTTCTTCATTTGTAAAATTAAAAATTTCATTGAAACTTAAATTTTGAGTCATCATCCATATTGCTTCTATGTTTGATCCTTCTATACCTAAATTTTCTGTTACTGCCGAAATTTCATTATTTCTTATTGTTGTAAATTCTTTGATTCCATCTATTCTTAATCCTTTTAAATCATCTTTTTCTATATATTCTAATTTTCCTATATCTTCAGTTGTATATGCTAGTCTTATATTTTTGTAATTATAGTTACTGCTTTTATCGACCTGACTATCAACATTAATACTAACATTATTTATATTACTATCATTATTTTCTGCTGTTGTTCCAATTCCACTTGTATATTTAAAATTTACTGTTGTATTTGATGTATATTTATTTTGATTTAAAAAGTCCATTAATTCATTTGACTCTTGCTTTAAAAACTCTGTTGCTATACTTATATTTTGACCTAAGTATTTTTCGAATAGTGTTTGATTTGATTTCAATAAATCTGTTTTTAAATATAAATACGCTAACACTCCACCTGTTGTTAACATTATTAGTATAATAAATAATATTATTATCAATATAATCATTTTTTTCTTTTTCTTTGGCATCATATTTGTTCCTCCATCATTTATTTATTATATAGGAAACTTTTTCTTGCTTTACTATATATGAATTTTTTGAAATAATATAAGAAGAAAGGTTATTCATACAATGTTGTTATAAACTTTTTTAATATATCTGTGTGAATTTATTTATATTTTATCTCTATTTTTTTATTTTATCAATAGTTTTATCTAATAATCTTTGTTTCACTGCTTCGTATATTACTATACCTCCTGATACTGATGCATTTAATGATGTTATTTTTCCTTTCATTGGTATTTTTACTAAAAAATCACAATTTTTTCTTACTTTTTCACTCATTCCACTGCCTTCGTTTCCTATTACTATTCCTAATGGTCCTGTTAAATCTTGATTGTAATAGTAGTTTTCTGTTCTGACATCCGTTCCACAGATCCATAATCCTGCATCTTTTAATTTTTTGATACTTTCTGAAATATTGTTTACTCTTGCAATTTTCATATGTTCTACTGCTCCTGCTGATGCTTTATTTACGGTGCTATTTACTGATGCAGCTCTTCTTTTTGGTATTATTATACCGTGTACTCCTGCTGTTTCTGCTGTTCTAATTATTGAACCTAAGTTATGTGGATCTTCTATTCCATCTAATATTATGACAAAGGCATCTTCGTTTCTTCTACTTGCTTCTTCTAAAATGTCTTCTATTTCACAATACGAAAATGGTGGCACTATTGCTATTACCCCTTGATAGTTTTCTGTTTGTGCTATTTCTTGCATTTGCCTTTTATCTTTTTCTACTATTACTATTTTTCTTTCTTTTGCTTTTGCTATTATTTTATTTATTGAACCGTGCTTTTCTCCTCTTGTTATATATATTTTATTTATGTCTTTGCCGCTTTCTAGTAGTTCTAATACGGAGTTTCTTCCTTCTAC
>CALXSO010000091.1 GCA_944391155.1 uncultured Clostridia bacterium | reverse complement strand
TACATTAATTTTTTAAAGGAGATTATATTATGGAAATTACGACTTCTTATGATATTAATATTTTAAAAAATTATCTTAATAAAACTGAGCTGAGTCTTATTAATGATACAACTTTAGAAGAAAATAGATTGAATGAAATTATTTTAAAGCAATTTAAAAATAGAGATATTATTGTTAATTTTATTGATAACTTAACTAAAATTTCTTTTGATTTTGTTGATAATATTAGTGCAGATTTTCTGGAATTATTGACAGAAGTTCAAGAGATATTTGATAAAGTAAATGATTCTATAAAATTATTGCAAGGTTTAAAAGAAGAATATTCTAAAATTTGTAATGATTCGGTTGGATTACTGTTAGAAATAGAAAAGTCTTCAGAAGATAATCAAAAGTGTTCTGAAATTATTAAGGAATTAAAACAAATTTTGAATAATTATTTACTAAAAAAGGAAGAGCTACTATCAAATGTAATTTTGGTTGATAGTGATGTGACCACTTTTTTAAAAAAAGATATTTTAAAAAAATTTTCTTTTTATAACGAAACACAAAATGACAATTTAGATAATAAAGAATCTCCTCATTTTGTTAAAATGTTTCATTCTGATAAAGATGTTTTACCTGAAAAACAACATTTTAATTTTTTGGATGAAAGTCAAGTGATTGATGAAAATAATATATTGTTAGTATCAGAAAAATCAAAAAAAGTCTTCCTTCCTTATACAAAAAATGAATTATCTTTATATTTGGAACAATATCCTAACTCATATTCTTCTTTAGAAGATGTAGTAAATAAAGAATTTATTTTATCTTTAGATTATTATATGAAGCACCCTGTGCTTGCTAGATTTAGGGAAACATATTCTTTGATTAGGGATAGAGAATCTAAATCAATTATAGATGCATTTAGATATGCTGTAAATATAATGTTCCAGTATAATTTAAACCCTGTTATCATTGCTGCTTGTAAAACACAGGAGCAGTTGGAACATTATCTTAATTGTTTAGAAAAAAATAAATTAGAAGATTTTAATGATTTTATGATTAAATTTGAAGTAAATCCTTTGGCCTAAATAAATTTGAATTAGTGCATCATATATATTGACTAATATACAATTTTTTAGAAAACTATACAAATGTTAATTGAAATATCAATTTTTTGTATAGTTTTTTATTTTTTTAACTAAACTTTTTTATTTTTATGATGTTTTTATATGTTAAATCTAATGATTTTTTATTTTATAATAAATTTTTTTATTCTCAAAATAAAGCGAAAATAAAACTTTGTTTAGAAAGAAATTTAAACTTTTTAACTTTAAGTATATTTTTATATTCTTTTATTAAAACTAAAAATATATATTTTGTATTTTAATGTTTTATAATTAAAAATTAGCTATATTTAACTATTAATTGTATTTATTTTGTATGAAATTTTTGCCTTTTATATAATTATTAGTTTGCTATTCCATATTTTGTTTTGTCTTTTTTTGTCGAAATTTGTCATTTCGAGTATCTTTTTTTGTTTTTTTGTCTAATTTAAAGTTGGTGGTGTGTTATCTTATTAATTGTTATACTTATTTTATTAATATTAGGAGGTTGTTATTATGAGTTCAATTACAAAACCAGAAATTTATTCTGCTATCGGTAAGAAAATTAAAGAATATCGTTTAAAAAATCATTTAACTCAAGAAGAATTGGCTGAAGAATTAGATATTTCTGTGAAATATATTTCTAGAATAGAAAATGGTAGTGGTGGTGTTAAATTAGAGACTTTAATTAATGCAATGAATTTGCTTGGCATAGTTCCTAATGTTGCATTTTATGATTTGATTAAAAATGATGATATTAAGTTACAATTGTTCTTATCTTCTAAGATAAGTGAATTGTCAAAGGATAAAATTGATTTTTTACTTTCTTTAATTGATTCATTAAAAAAATTAAATTAATTTTAAAATAAGAAAGGTATCGAAGCTACATAAACGAGGTTCACGTTGGTCTTTTTATCGGTAACCTTTCTTTTTGTATACGGAAAATCCATATAGGGTCAAGATAAAATTTGATTTTCCTATACAATAAAAAATTTAGTACAAAGTATATTTTCTAAATCTATATTCTATGGATTAACTATTATACTGTACTAAATTTTATTTTTTTATTCTTTCCAAAATGCTTTATACGTATTAAATGCTGAATAAATATCGTATTTACTTGTTACTTCATATGGTGCATGCATTGAAAGTACAGGAACTCCACAATCTATTACATCTACACCTTTATTTGCAAGAATGTATGCTATTGTTCCTCCTCCTCCTATGTCTACTTTTCCAAGTTCTGCTATTTGATATTTTATATCATTTTTTTCTAGTACATTTCTTACCCATGCAACATATTCTGCATTTGCATCTGATGCTCCTGATTTTCCTCTTGCCCCAGTATATTTGTTTAGGCTTATACCTTTTCCTATATATCCTGCATTTATTTTGTCTGATACTGATGCATATATTGGATCAAATCCTGCATCTACATCTGATGATAACATTTTTGAAAAACAAAATACTTTTTCTAATAGATTTGGTCTATTTATTTGTAATTTGTTTAATATTTCTGATATGAAGAAATCAAACATATGTGATTCCATTCCTGTATTTCCCATACTTCCTATTTCTTCTTTGTCTGATAAAATGCATACTGCTGTATTTTTTACTGTTTCTAATTCCATCATTGCTGCAAGTGAAGTATATGCACATACTTTATCGTCTTGTCCATAAGCTGCAACCATGCTTTCATCAAACCCTAGACTTCTTGCTTTGAATGCTGGTACTAATTCTAATTCTGCACTTGTTAAATCTGCTTCTGTTATTCCATATTTTTGGTTTAATATGTTCAATATGTTAAGTTTTACTTTTTCTGATATTTTTTCTGTTTCTGTGCTTGTATATGGTATACTTCCTATTAATAAGTTTAAGTCTTCTCCATCTATTCCGTTCTTTAATTTCTTATTCATTTGATCATCTGCTAAATGTGGTAATAAATCTGTGATTGTAAATATTGGATCTGTTTCTTTTTCTCCTATGTTTATTTCAATTTTTTCTCCATTTGTTTTTACTATTACTCCATGTATGCTTAATGGAATTGTTGTCCATTGATATTTTTTTATTCCACCATAATAATGTGTTTTTAAATATGCAAGTTCTGTGTCTTCATATAGTGGATTTGGTTTTAAGTCTAGTCTAGGTGAATCAACATGTGATCCTATTATATGCATTCCATTTTCTATTGATTCTTCTCCTATTATCGCTAGATACATACTTTTTTCTCTATTTACGAAATATATTTTGTCTCCTGGTTTTAATGTGCTAAATTCTATTATATCTTTGAATCCATTGGCGTCTGCTAATTTTCTTGCCTCCTTGATAAATTCTCTTTCAGTTTTACTTTGATTTAAAAAATTCATGTATTTTTCTGATACTTTGAATATTTCTTCTTTTTTTCTTGTATCAACTGTTTTCCAGCCATTTTCTTTTTTGGCAAATAGTTTTTGCTTTAGTTCTTCTTCCATTTTTTACCTCCCTTGTTTTTTTGTTAGTATATCACTATTTTTTTTATTTTTCCACTGTTTTTTTTATTTATTCTTTTTATTTTAATCGATTTTATTGTATCAATTTTGTGTTTTCGTAGTAGTAACCAAATATAGTTACTACTCAGCTTCCAGGTAGCAACTTCGTCTCCATAGCAATATTGTAGTAACCAAATATAGTTACTACTCATCCCTAAATACAAGTTATTCACAAAATAGTAAAAATATAAATTGATAATCAACAGAATATATGCATATTTTATGTTTTTTTTGCGTTTTTACTTGACTTGCTATTTTTTTTTTGCTAAAATTTCTTTATCAAATCATATATTTATATAGTTTTGATTTATTTTTTGTTTATTGAACTAGATTTCTCCTTTGATAAGTAATCTAGTTCTTTTTTTATTTTACTCTGAATTTTTATTTATTTTATATAGTTTTTTTGTGTATCGGAATAAGAGTTTTTTATGTCTTATATGAGCTTAACTAATATAATTCGCTTTTATATAGGTTTTTCTGTCTTTATATTGACTTTATGTGAAGTATTTTGCATGTCAGAGAGTAATGTTATTTTTTAATATTATTGATATAGCTCGCTTTTTTCTTGATAATAGTATGGATTCAAAATCTTGTTTTTATTAACTTCTTATGATAAGATTTTAGTGAAAATATAGAATTTTAGTGAAAATATAGAATTTTATTAAAAAATTAATAAGTGAAAGGAATCTTTTATGTCTAAATTAAAAGATAATTTATTAAAGTTAATAAATAAAATATTTAATAAAAAAAATAATAAGATAGAATCACTTCCACCAACTCAAAGTGAAAAGTTATTAAATGAAATTAGAAGTGGTGGAATAATTAAAGACTTTGAAAGAGAAATAAATAATGGGCTTAATATAGTACAGCTAGATAGTTTATATGGCAAAAAATTAGGTACTGAAAAATATATTTATAATCTGCCATTGGCTAGTAAACTGTCTGAAAATCAGACTATTTCAATAGCAAAACAATTTTTTGCAAGTTTAGGTACAGAGTTATCAGAAAAAGCTAATCGAATATTATCTGGTGAGGATAGTCAGTTCAAGTTGGTTTTTGAAAATTATGGTCAATCATTAGATAGAAATGGAAATCCAAGAGAAGCAGAAGTTAGTAATTTTAGTGAAGTATATTGTCCTATAAGAGGTGATTTAAGAGATTTATATAATATCGTTCATGAGGTAACTCATACTTTTGACTTAAGCAATGGAGATACCGAGGCAAGAAAAATTTTTGGAGAAATTGCACCACAATGTATGGAAAGAATGTTAGATGAGTATTTATTAAATTTAAATGATGGAGATATACAGAAGTATGGTATTGTTAGAAATATCTTAATACAAGATGTTAGAAATAGACAGGTGTCAACATTTCTTTCAAGAAAGGATAACATTAAATCTTTTAATAATGGTGCTGGTAATAAAAAACTGGATTTAAGATATATATTAGCACAAATATATTCATCTGAATATATGAAATTATATAAGAAGACAAGAACTAGTGAATTACTTAAACTAATGAAAGGTATAGAATCTAATGATACCATTTCTTGTAGTAAATCTTTTGGAATTGACTTAAAGAATAAATTAAAAATGCAATTTATTATGTCTGATATAGTTAGTAATGCTAAAAATACTAGTAATCAAATATTGCTACAAAAAAAATTACAAGAAATATTAGAAAAGTCAAGAGAAGAAAAAAATTTTAAGGTATCAATAGGTAACCAAAATGTGCACATTAATTTAGAATCTAAAATTCCTTTTATATTAATTACACCATCTCATTTAGAAAATGGACAAACATTAGTAATGGAATCAAATAATTTAGAAACTAATAATAAAGAATTATTACTAAAACAAGCATTGGATACAGGAAGAGAACTAAATGATATTTTTAACGGAAGCAATCCCATTTTAATACCAATATTACTAAGTGAATCACCAACTGAACCATATTATCAACAATTGTCAACAGAATGCTTTGAAAACGGAAAAAGGCCAGATTTAGATATTGTAGAAGCAATAGATAAAGCAAAAGAAATTATGAATGAAGTATATAGCACAAAAGTAAATGATAAGATATTTTTAAATGGCTATTCATCCTCTAGTTGCTTCGCTCAAAGATTTTCTCTAATTCATCCTGAACTTATTGATACTGCATGTATAGGTGGGTCAAGTGGAAGTATCCCTATTCCAAATGCAGATTTAGATTATCCACTAGGAATTAAAAACTTTAAAGAATTATTTGGGAAAAGTTTTAATATAGAAGAATATAGAAAAATTACATTTGATTATTATGTTGGCAGTTTAGAGTGTGAAATAAAATCTTTAACTAGAACTGATGAAGATGGAAATTTAGCACCTATGCATGATATGAGTTATTTTACCAGAAGTGTTCCATCAGATGTGGGCAGAGTTCAAAGAAAAAATTTAGGTCAAGATATGTTTGAGAGAGCTGAAAAAACAGTAAGTATTCTAAAAAATATGGGAATTAATATAAGTCATAGAATTATACCTAATAGAACACATAATAATAAAGAAGCTATAGAACTTATGAAAAATAATCCAAATTATAAAAACATAAAGGGTATTCATGATGAACAAAGACAAATAATTAGTTCATCATTCAGAAATATGTTACAAAGACAAAATAGTATGAAAAAAGAAAATAATGAAATTTTGAAAGATTAAAATTAAGACTGAAATATTTTAAGATTACATTTTCTGCAAACATTAAATTAAATAAAAAATTAAAAGAGGAATTTACCTCTTTTTTATTGAACGCAATTATTGCATTTAAATCATTTTTTCTGAATGTAATTTTGAATGCAGTAACACAAATTTTGAAAAAGTTTGAGAAAAGAAAAAAGGCTTAAAATAGCCAAAAAACAAATTAAGGAGCTTATATTACAAGCTCCTTAATTTTTAACCATTCTTTCATTGTATCAATGAATCCAGTTTTTTTATTAAACTATTATTCATTTTTTCCTTTCCTTTTCAGCATAGTTGATTACATTAGAATTTTATATGTAGAAATCTTAGTATTTTTTGTATAATATTTTCTTTATATTTAACCAGTGCAGTGGAGTCATTTTTATTTTGACTAACCTGCTTCTTATTCTTAAATAAATTGTCTGGATTATATTGATTTTTCA